>JAEUAF010000222.1 GCA_019695485.1 Sorangium sp. | reverse complement strand
CGCCGTTCGCGACAATACCGACGCGGCACTTGCGGCTGGCGTGTTCGGGGTTCCTACCTTCGGCTACGCGGGCGAGCTGTTCTGGGGCTGTGATTCGATTCCACATTTGGCGGCCGCGCTCGACGGGTACACTCAGGTCGATCCGAGCTTGCACGAACGATGGCAGCGCTTGGCGCGTTCGTGAGATACGTCGAACGCCCGGCGATCCCGCTGACCCGAAGGTCGTGTTTGCGCTCCCGGGCGCGAGTGGCGACGAACGGACAGTGGTGCGAACGCTGGACGGCGGCCGCACGTGGCAGCGCATCGCCGTCGAGAACGACTATTACTGGCTGCACTTCGACCCGAGCCCGCCCCACGCGTTGTACGCCGTGGGGCAGCGCCTCTACCGTTCGGCCGATCACGGCGACACCTGGCACACAGTGACGGAGCTGCCCGGCCAGGGCGACGTCGAGCTCGACCCGAATCCCGGCGGGGCGCGCTACATCCTCGGTGAGCGCGGCCTCCTTTACAAGATGATCGAGTGAAGCAGTCGGCAGGATGCGCAACACCGAAGGGCCGTGATCCTCGATTTCAGTTCGCGATAATACCCGGCGGGCCGCCAGAATTTGCTTGCGACCGCTCTGGGATGTCTCCGATGATGTCAGCGATAATGATGGCGACACGTTCCGGAGGGTTTTGACCAGTTCTCGTTTCATCGTTTGTAGTCTCCTGACGTGCCAGTGCGCGCCGACTAGGAGTGGCGATCCCATAGGTGTCGTGAACGGAGACGCGGGCCTCGGTGGCACCCGAGGGTGGTCGGGTGCCGGTGGTGACACCGGCGCGGAGACTCGACGAATCTGTGACGGCTCAGACGAGATTCGATTGGCTTACGAACGGAGCGTCGGAGCGGGTCAAGTTCGTGCGTTCACGGCAGTCTTGTACGAGCTCGGCGCCGGGTTTCTGTATGTGGACGGGCACTGTCACTACTGGGTTCAGCAGCCAAGTAACGACGAGTACTTGGCGTGGCGCCCGTACCGGGAGGGGGTATTGACAGCAGCGCAGGAGTCTCTCCTTCATGACGCGGTGAGCTACGACAACGTGAGTGGCCTTCCACCATGTTTGCCCGGTACTTCTGCTTCGGACAAACCACCCGCGCTACTCTGGAACGGGCGCACCGTTAGCAGTTGTCCTGGCGATCTGGATGTTGGGGAAGCCGATTGGCCCATGCGCAGTGCGCTCTTTGATGTCGGAGCGGCCATGTCCGGGCCCATGAGAGTAGAAGTTGGCCAGGACATCGTGCCCGACAAGGCAACGATCTACACGTGGCCGATTGCGAGTCCGTCCGCGAACTACGAGCTAGACTACGCCAGCGGCCAGCAATTCGGTAAATCCAGCTTGGTAGCAGACCCGACTGATGCTGAAGCACTGAGAGCATTGGCGGCTCAAGTTGTGGCGGACGCCAGCGAAAAACCGGGGCTTTTCTTTGACTTCATTCCGGTGGAACCGCGAGGATACGTGTTCGCCACGCGGGACGACTTGCCGTTCACCGATCGCAGCACCGGACTGTGGGCACCCCCGCAATGAGGATCAAATGGCTTTAGGACGCCCCCTAGCGGCGCCTCGAGCTGCTGTCGTCGCGAATGCAGACGATGTCTCCGCGCGATCGGAAGCATCCGTAACTGATCCATTGGTCGCAGCCTTCGGCGACAACAACGCCGCCGACGCCCCGCCGCAAGTGAACCTCTTCAGGGACACATCCAAGATCGTATGAGGCCTTCGCCCGTGCGATATCCCAGGTGCTGGGCCCGCAGCTGACAAGTATCAAGCCAGCAGCGAGAGGCAAGGCAGCGGTCATGGTGGACAGGTAACCTGCGGCCCTGCGCGGGCATTCCCCACCACTCTTAGAAACCCGTGACCGAGGGTCGAGGCCCGCCGATCCCTGTTTGGTCTCCCTGCGCGGCGCCGGAGATTCCGGTATCTCGCACAGGGCCTCGTGGGGGAGGAGCCGCGGTGAGCGCGGGTTCTGCTTGGGTGACTCAGCGCAGCGCTCGGTCGAGCTCGCGCACGAGGTGCTTGGTCAACTCGCGAATGCGCACGGGTAGCCAAGGGCCGGCTGCGTAAATCACGAATACGCCGCGCTCCTCAGGCTCGAACGGTTCGAGCACGGCCACGAGCCGGCGAGCGCGCAGATCGTCCTCTACGACGTAACGCGGCAAATCCGCGATGCCGAGGCCCGCTTTGGCCGCTTCGTGAAGCGCGAGCGTATTGTTGACGCGCAGGCGCCCGGAGACGCGCACGCTCTCCGGGGCTCCGCCCGGTTTTGGCGGGGCGAAGTTCCAAACCACGGAGGCGGGCGCTGCCGAAAGCAGCAGGCAGCTGTGCTCGGCGAGCTCGCTCGGTTTGTGCGGCGTCCCTCGTGTGCGGAGATAGCCGGGACTCGCGCAGAGCGCGCGTCGAATCGAGCCCACTCGCCGCGCAACGAACGATGCTGGGGGCGCAGAGGTGATGCGCACGGCGACATCGATGCGTTCGCCGACCAAGTCGACGACCCGATCCGTCAGCTCGAGATCCAGCGATATTTGCGGCATCTTCTGCAAGAACGCGAGCAAGATCGGCACGACGCGGGTTTGCCCGAGCAGTAGCGGCGTGCTCACGCGCAAGAGGCCGCGCGGCTCGGCGCTCTTGCTCGCCATTTGCTGCTCGACCGTGCGCAGCTCTTCCAGGATGCCCCGCGCGCGCTCGAAGAACGCTTGTCCGGCGTCCGTCACCGTCATGCGGCGCGTCGTGCGTCGCAGCAGGCGCGTGCCGAAGCCGCGCTCGAGGCGCGTCACGAGCTTACTAACGGCCGATGGGGTCAGCCCCGTGCGTCGAGCTGCCGCCGCCAGCGAGCCTTCTTCGACCACGGCCACGAAGACCGCCATCCCCGAGACTACGTCACGTTCGTGCATTCTGATTCATGAAGCAGATTCACGAGTGCCGCAACCGCCAACGTTCTACCGCGAACTCTTGGAATAGCGCAGGTTGAAATGGCGCTCGAGACCGTTCGCGTCTCGGCACCTCAGCAAGGACGCTGCCATGCGGGCAGATCGCCGACGCTCGAGATGGCTCGCGCATTCCAAGGAACATCTACCCATGCGCTCTCTTTCCGCCTCCTCTTTCCTCGCGACCGCTTTGGTCGCCCTTTCACTGTTCAGCACGGCTTGCGCCAACAAAACCCCCAGCGCGAACGCCGCCCACACTGGGTCGATCACGCCCCCGAACCCGGAGTTCGTGTCGCACTTCGACGCCTCGGCGGGCGAACTGCCCGAGGGACTCGTGGTGGACAAAGTCGCGGCATACGTCGGCTTTGCGCCAACGAGTCGCGTGCTGCGCGTTGACCTCACGAGTGGCGTTGCAACCGAATATGGATCGCTTCCGCGGCCAGTCGCCAACCAAGGGTTCATGACAGGGCTTGCGGAATCGGCGAACGGCGAAATCTACGCAGGCCTTGCCTCGTTCGCACCCGAGGTGCAGGCGGGCATTTACCGCATTCCGAAGAGCGGCGGGGCCGCCAGCTTGTTCGCGAAAGACTCCGCTCTGCCATTCCCGAACGCGCTTGCTTTCGATCAGGACGGTTCACTCTTCACAACCGACTCAGGGACAGGGAGCGTGTTTCGCATCGACGGCAGCGGCCACGCTGAGCGTTGGGCTTCGGGTGACGCCCTCACTGGCAACAAGGACGCTTGCGGCGGCGTTGGGCCCGGGTTCGCGATCGGCGCGAACGGGCTCGTGGTCGAGCCAGATGCAATCTACGTCGTGAATATGGACCAGGCGACGCTACTCAAAATTCCTCGCGACGCGGCGGGAAACAGCGCTGCGCCGATCGTCGTTGCGGGTCCAGATTGCGACGCGCTGGGCGGCGCGGACGGGCTCGCTCAGGCCCCCGATGGCTCATTCGTCGTCGCCGTCAATCGTCAGAACAAGATCGTGCGAGTTTCCCCGCAAGGTGCGATCGAGCCGCTCGTGAGCGGCCCTCCGCTCGACTTTCCAGCGACGCTCGCCTATCGCGGAGCGGCCCTCTACGCGACCAACTTCGCCCTGAAGAACGCGAGTGCCGGCAAACCCGCTGCGCCCGGACTCCTCAGAATTACCCGTTAATACCGGCGAACGCAGGGAGTGGGTGCGAGCACGCGTCGACCCTGGGATTGCGAGGGGTCGGCAGGCGATCAGCAGCCCCAGATCGCGCGGCGCGGCCCTCGCGGAGGCATCCGCGCATCGCCCACAATGCGGATGGGCCTCCCAGAAGCCCTCGCGACAACGTCCAGAATGCGCCTTGGCCTCCCAGAAGCCCTCGCGAAGGTGGCCAGATTGCGCGGGGGCCTTGCAGAAGCTTTTGCCACATCACCTACAACGCGCCGTGGCCCTCTGGGAGGCCTCGTCACATTGCGGGCAATACGCATCGGTCTCCCGAAGGTCTCGGCACATCGCGGACAACGCGGACAGGCCTTCGCGAAGGTCTCGGCGTATTGCCACCAATGCGCGCCGGCCTTCGCGAAGCCCTCGGCATATTGCCCGCCATGCGCACTGGCCTTCGCGAAGCCCTCGGCATATTGCCCGCAATGCGCGCTGGCCTCCGCGAAGGTCTCGGCACATCGCCCACAATGCGCGCTGGCCTTCGCGAAGGCCCTGAAGCGTTGTTAGCACTATGCGTCGGCCTTCGCGAAGGCCTCGCCTCATTGCGTGGAATGGGCGCGGTCCTTCCCGTGGGCTTCGCCGCATTCCCAGCACTCGGCGCTAAGCTTGCTCAAGGCATCGTGACGGCGCGGACAACGCGCGCTTGTCTTCCCGCTGCCGTCAGAGGATCGCTCACAATGCGGTTTGGCCTCACGGAAGGCCTCCACGCGCCCGTCGACAGCGCACGGCGACAGTCCCGCAGGGAGA
>JAEUAF010000217.1 GCA_019695485.1 Sorangium sp. | reverse complement strand
GGTGGCAGCGCGGGCAGCGCTGGACGCCTGCTAGCGGAGGGCGGTGCCACTGGCGAAAGCGTGATAGCGAGCGGGGGTAGCAGCGCGGGCGCGAGCGCTGGAGGCAGCGCCGGTGCCCGAGCGAGTGGCGGGACGTCGGGCGGATCGCTGGGCGAGGCAGGGGTGGGAGCGGATGCCGGAGAGGCAGGGGCTGCGGGCGCGACCAGTGTCGTGCTGCAGCCGGTGGGTGGGGTCCCTGCCGACAAGATCGACATCCTGTTCGTCGTCGACAATTCGCTCTCGATGCAGGATAAGCAAGAAGTTCTGAAGTCTGCCGTGCCGCTTTTGGTGCGGCGTTTGGTGACTCCCGTGTGCGTCGACGCCGCGGGTAATCCGAACGGCAAGCTGGCGAGCGTCGCCGGGATCTGTGAGCAGGGGCAGCCAGAATTTCCGCCGATTCGCGACTTTCACATTGCCATTCTGAGCTCGAGCCTCGGCAGTCACGGCGGGACCGTGTGCACAGACCCCAGCGAGGACGATCACGCGCATCTCTTGCCGGCCGTACGCAGTGGGCTCACCTCCTGGAACGATTCTGGCTTCCTCGCTTGGGACCCTGAGCAGCGCGCCACGCCACCGGGTTCGAGCGATCCCGCCGCCATCGTTCAAAACTTCGAGGACATGCTAGTCGCGGTCGGAGAGACGGGCTGCGGTTACGAGGCCACGCTCGAGTCCTGGTATCGTTTCCTCGTGGATCCCGAGCCGCTCGCGACGATTGTGCCGCAAGCGTCCGGTGTTGGCGTGGACATCACTCGTCCGGACGAGGTGCTGCTCGCCGAGCGACGCGCATTTTTGCGGCCCGATTCGCTGCTTGGGATCGTCGTGCTGAGTGACGAGAACGACTGCTCGATCGTCGACGGCGGCTACGGCTTTCTGACCTCTTCGGCCACCTTGAGTGGCACCTCGTTTCGCATGCCGCGCGGCACGAGCGCCTGCCAAACGAACCCCAACGATCCCTGCTGTTTTTCGTGGTTGTCGACCACGACACCGAGCGGTTGCAGCGCGCCGAGCCAAGACAGCGAATGCCAAAAGGGCACTTATCACACGGCATTGGAGGACAATCTCAATCTGCGCTGTTGGGACCAGAAGCGCCGCTTCGGGATGGATCTCTTGTACCCGGTGCAACGCTATGTCGACGGTCTAACCCAGGCCGAAGTGATGACCGCCGCGGGGGAGTCGACGGCGAACCCACTGTTCGCGGCGCCGCCTGGCGTCACGCATCGGGACCCGTCGCGCGTGTTCTTTCTCGGCATCGTCGGGGTGCCGTGGCAAGACGTGGCCGACAGCGCGAGTCTCAGCGATCCGCGTCGCCTGCACTACTTGAGCGCGGCGGAGCTCGAAGCGCAGGGGCGCTTCGCGATGGTGCTCGGGGACAACGGCGGGCGTCCCAGCGATGGCCTCATGTACGAAACCTACGTCGATCGCTCGACGCTCGGGTTTGGGCCCCATCCGCTGACCGGGCAAGCGATCGCCCCCGCGGGCAGCACGAACCCCCGGCAAAACCTGATCAACGGCCACGAAAGCCTGATCAGCGATTTCGGGGATCTCCAATACTCCTGCATCTTCCCGCTGCTCACGCCGCGCGATTGTTCGTCGTCGAGCGTGGCCGATTGCGACTGCTCAACGTCCCAATCGGTGTTCGAGCGCCCGCTCTGTCAACCCCCTGCTGGCGGCAACGCCGGCACCATGCAGTACTTTGCGAAAGCGTATCCAGGGCTCCGCGAGCTCGAACTCGTGCGCGCGTTCGGCAAGTTGACGAACAATGCCGTGGCTGCCTCGATCTGTCCCAAGGTTCTGCAATCGGCGGCGCCGTCGACCGACGCCGACTACGGCTATAATCCTGGGGTCTCCGCGCTGGTCGATCGCATGAAGACGGCGCTCGCGCCCGCCTGCTTGGCGACGCCGCTTGCCACCGACTCGAACGGGGCCATCCAATGCAACGTGGTGGAGGTCAGCACCGGAACGTCCGCCTGTGCTTGCGCCGGAGCAGGCCGCGGTCCCGCCTCGACTCAGGCCGCCGCTGCGGTTCGGCGAGAGCTTCGGGCTGCGTCCTATTGCGGCGACGCAGGGCAGCCGACCTGCGAAAGCCTGTGCGTGTGCGAAATCGCTCAGTTGCCCGCAGCGGAGCTCGCCTCCTGTCGGAGCGACACCACCGTGTCCGGGAGTGGCGCGGGCTTTTGCTACCTCGACGCGGGCCAGAGCCTCGGAAACACGAGCTTTCTCGAAAGCTGCCCCGTCGATCGCAAGCGCCGCCTGCGCTTCGTCGGCTCGGATCTGCCGCGTGCCGGGGCCAGCACTTACGTATTCTGTCCTCCGTGAGTGGATGAGATGCGTCGGCCCCCGGTTCGACTTCGATTCTGGGGATTCGGTTAACTTGTCCGAAACCTGGCCGAATCGTTGGCCCTGGTCTAGTAGCCTCCACATGCGGTTCGAAGATTACGAGGTCGATACGCGTACTTACGATGAGACCTTCGAGCCTAACGGATCCGTTCGCGGTCTCTATCGAGAGCTTGCCGCTCGCCTCGCGGAGCTCAGCCTGCAGGAGGTCGAGCAGCGACGCCGTCTCGTCGAATTGCTGCTCCGCAACCAGGGCGTGACGTTCACCGTCTATTCGGACGACGCCGGCATCGAGAAGGTCTTTCCGTTCGATCCGATTCCGCGGCTCATCGACGCCGAGGAATGGGAGAAGGTCGAACGCGGGCTCGTGCAGCGGGTGCAAGCTCTGAATCTGTTCCTCGCCGACATCTATGGCGCGCAGAAGATCCTCGACGACAAGGTGATCCCGGCTGAGTTGATTTACCGGGCCAGCTCGTTCCGTCGCGAAATGGTCGGCATGTTGCCGCCCCAGGGGATTTACACGCAAGTCGTCGGCAGCGATCTGATCCGCGACGAAAAGGGTGTGCTCCACGTGCTGGAGGACAACGTGCGCAGTCCGAGCGGCGTGAGCTACGTGCTCGAGTGTCGCGACGTGATGAAGCGCGTGTTCGGCGTGCTCTTCGAGCACTACGGCGTGCGCGCCATCGACGACTACACGGATTGGCTGCGCGAGTCGTTGCTCCACGTTGCGCCTCGCGCGGCACCGGAGCCGACCGTCGTGCTGCTCAGCCCGGGCATGTATAACTCCGCGTATTTCGAGCATAGCTTTCTGGCGCGCTGCATGGGCGTGACGCTGGTCGAAGGGCGCGATTTGGTGGTGCGCGACGGCGTGGTCTGCATGCGTACGACGCAGGGCTTGCGCCGGGTGGACGTCATCTACCGACGCATCGACGACGACTTTCTCGATCCGATCGCGTTCAAGCCGGACTCGGTGCTCGGCTGTCCGGGCCTGTTTGCGGCCTATCGCAGCGGCGCGGTCGCTCTCGCCAACGCCCCGGGGACGGGCGTCGCCGACGACAAGGCCATCTACCCGTTCGTGCCGGACATGATCCGCTACTACCTTTCGGAAGAGCCGATCTTGCCGAACGTGCCCACCTACATCGCCTCTCGTCCCGAGGACAAGAAGTACATCCTTTCGCACCTGGATGAACTCGTCGTCAAACAGACTGACGCCTCCGGCGGCTACGGCATGCTGATCGGGCCGCACTCGACGCTCGAGCAGCGGCAGGAGTTTGCGCGTCGGATCGAGCAAAATCCGCGTTCCTACATCGCTCAGCGCACCATTCAGCTCGGCAAGCACCCGACGTTGTTCGACGGTCAGCTCGAAGGGCGCTGCGTCGATTTGCGTCCGTACATCCTGTATGGCGACAAGATTCGCGTGATCCCCGGCGGCCTGACCCGCGTCGCCCTCCGCAAGGGCAGCCTGGTGGTGAACTCTAGCCAAGGCGGCGGCTACAAGGATACCTGGGTGCTGGCTTCGGAAAATGAGCGCGGCGCGCCGGGAGCCCCGGCTTGAAGCGCTGTCGGTTCTTGACTTGCGACGCCCCGACACGACGTTCGGAGCCGCCGCACTCTCCACTTAGTCCGGAGCACTACTTCATATGCTGAGTCGGGTCGCTGAGGCGTTGTATTGGATGGGTCGCTATCTCGAGCGCGCCGAGCATTCGGCGCGCGTGCTCGAGGCCATGCGCGATCTGCGTTTGGACCTTTATGAGGTCGATCGCGAAGTGGCGGAAGAGCAATGGCAAGGCGCGCTGCAGGCCTTGTCGCTGCCCGCGCTGCCGCTCGAACGGCTGGTGCTCGACCCTGCGGAAGCCAACTCACTGCTCTGCGCCATGTCGCGAGCGCGGGAGAACGCGCGCCAGGTGCGCGAGGTGATCAGCCCGGAGATGTGGGAGCAGCTGAATCAGCAGTACTGGTCGCTGCGCGAAGCCATGGGGCGTGGCATCCACGAGAGCGTGGTGGCCGAGGCGCTGACGGGTATCGTCTCGTCGGGGTTCTTGTGGGACGGCGTGACCGACGCCACCATGATCCGCGGCGAAGGCTGGTTTTTTCTGAAGCTCGGCAAGTTCGTGGAGCGTATCGACAACATCGCGCGCTTGGTTTCGGCGCGGCTCGAGTCGCACGGGCGCCACCCCCGCGACGCCTCGGGCGAGAACGTGCAATGGCTCACGCTGCTCAAAAGCTTTGATGCGCTCGACGCCTATCGCAAGGCGCATCCGAAGCGGGTCGATCGTCGCGCCGTCGTCGAGTTCTTGCTGTTCGAGAACGAGTTCCCGCGCACGTTGCGCTATTCGACGAACACCGCGGCCGACTTGGCGAAGCGTTTGATGCGACTTCACCCGCAATCCGGTCGCGGCGTCGAGCGCGATTTCGGCAAGGTGGCCGCGCGCGTCGAATACACCGACTTCGACTCGCTCGAAGAGAGCAGCGGAGGCGGACAGTTCTTGCATGAAGTGCTGCTAGGCGTGAACGCAGGCTCTGCGTGCCTACAAAAGACCTTCTTTTTGTGCTGATTGAGGAGAGTTCCGGATGCTGCTGTCGATTCACCATAAGACTGAGCTAAGCTACGCAGAACCCATCAGCGAGTCGGTGATGGAGCTGCGAATGATGCCTCGCAACGACGGGCAGCAGACGCTGCGCAATTTTGGGCTCGCGGTTGGGCCGGAAGCCCCCGTCTTCGAGCACTTGGACTGGCAGGGCAACCGCGC
>JAEUAF010000028.1 GCA_019695485.1 Sorangium sp. | reverse complement strand
TTGATCGCACCAAGATTCATTGGAATTATATCTCATATACCATTCATTCATTCGACTGTTGAGCGGGTTCGCCGCAGATTCAGCGTCGACAGCGTGCCGCCCCGGGCTCACGCGACCACACCAAAGGAACCCCGATGTCGAACGAAATTGACTACGTCGAATTGAAGAACAAGCTAGCGACCCGCACGCCTCCCGCCATCGTCGAAGTCTTGCCGGAAGAGTACTTCCAAGCGGGGCATTTGCCGGGCGCCCTGAACCTCCCGCTCGCCCGTTTGCCGCTGGCGTTTGGCGGGGTTTTGCCCGACCCGAACGCGGAAATCGTGCTGTATTGTTCGGGGCCAACCTGCCAGAATTCGCACGTCGCCGCGCGTGCCTTGGCCGAGCGCGGCTATTCCAAGCTGCGCGTGTTCAGCGGAGGCAAGGCCGCCTGGACTGCGGCGGGGGAGCGTCTGGAGGTGGCGCCATGAGCACGCTCGGCCTGACGTCGGCCACTCCCGGTACCCGGCACGATCGGGTTTGGCTGCGCGTGATCCTCGAAACCTCGCCGGATTGGGTGCCGGCCTTGCAGCGCGTCACGCTGGGGGGCGTGATTCTGGCGCACGGCGCGCAGAAAGCGCTGGGCTGGTTCGGCGGTGGCGGAGTGTCCGCGACGCTTGCCTTCTTCCGTGACGTGTTGCACTTACCTTCGCCGATCGGTCTCTTCGTGATCGCCAGTGATTTCGTCGGATCGTTGATGTTGCTCACGGGCGCCTTCACACGAGCGTCAGCACTCGCAGCCGGGGCCGTGATGCTGGGCGCGATCTTCAGCGTGCACGCAGCAAACGGCTTCTTCATGAATTGGTTCGGCACGCAGGCGGGCGAAGGCTTCGAGTTTCATTTACTGGCGCTCGCCCTGGCCGCAGCGCTGATCGCACGAGGCGGCGGCAGGGCCTCACTCGACCGCTACTGGGCCGAAAAGCTCGCTGCACGGGCGTGACGGAGGCCGAGCCAGCCGCAACTGCCAGCGGACTCATTTTGGGGTTTGCTGACTCTGCCCGCGGCTGCATAGTCGCGTGGGACATGTCAGCGAACCCCGATCTCGACGCCGCGTACCAAGGTGCGGCCCTCTACGACGGTCGCACCTTGCGCGCTTACGATCTCGTCGTGCACGGTCTGTCCAATCACCTCGCCTGGCGCTGTCCAACCAGGACACTCCGCGCACTCTATGCTGAACACGTCTCGAGTCGGCACCTCGACGTCGGCGTCGGGAGCGGCTACTTCCTCGATCGCTGCCGGTTTCCGGTGGCGGAGCCGCGACTCTCATTGCTGGATTTGAACGCGCAGGCGCTCAGCTACGCCGCACGGCGCGTTCAGCGCTATCGACCGCTCACGCACGTCGGCAGCGTGCTCACGGCGGGCCGTTTGACCGAGGCCCCCTTCGACTCGATCGCGCTCATGTATCTGTTGCACTGCGTGCCGGGCAATCTGACGACCAAGGCAGCGGCCTTCGCCAACCTGGGTCCTCAATTGTCGGACAGCGGCGTGCTGTTCGGCGCGACGATTCTGGGCAGCGGTGTCGAGCACTCGCTTCCGGCGCGGGCGCTGATGAAGCTCTACAACGCGCGGCAGATTTTCTGCAATGCCGAGGATCGCAAGGCGGACCTCGAGCAGGCGCTCGCCCAGAACTTCCGAGACTTTTCCGTCTCCGTCCGCGGCTCGGTCGCGCTGTTCGTGGCCCGCGGCTACAGCGGGCGGCGCGACGCCTGAGCGCAGGGCCGAGCCTTGAGCGGGCGGCAGAGACCCGTCCACGGCTTCTTTTTGGAGCAGCGCCGGGCCTTTCGGCGCGGCGCGAGTGGCCCTCTACGCTCAACCATACTAGGCGTGGAGGAGCGTGGAGCTCCCCTCGTATCAGCTGCTGACCAAGCTCGCCGAGAGCGAGCAGCAGCTGGTCTATCGAGCACTTCGCAATGTCGACGGCGCCCGAGTACTTTTGAAGCGGCCGAGCTCAGCAGGGCCTCGCAGCGCTCGCGCGTTGCCCCCTCCGCGCGAGTTCGAGCTGCTCCAAGCGCTCGACTTGCCCTGCACGCTGCGGCCACTCGAGCGGCTCAGCCATCAGGGGATGGATTGGTTTGTTTACGCGGATCCTGGCGCTGCGCCGCTCACGTCGTTGCTCGCTCCGCAACCGATCCCACTCTCGTGGGTCCTCGAGGTCGCCCACAAGCTTGCCGCGAGCCTCGCTGAGCTCCACCGGCGCGGCGTAATCCACAAGGACCTACAGCCCTCGAACGTCTGGCTACATCCAACCACGCGCGAGCTTTGGCTCGACGGTTTTGCGTTTGCATCGCGAGAAGTGCTCGAGAACCCGAGTCCGCTGCCGCCAGCGCTGCTCCAGGGGCGGCTCGCCTACGCTTCGCCTGAGCAAACCGGGCGCATGAATCGCGTGCTCGACTACAGGACCGATTTCTACTCGCTGGGCATAGTCCTCTACGAGCTCTTGTGCGGGGCGCGTCCGTTCCTATCTGCCGATCCGCTCGAGCTGATTCACGCTCACATCGCCAAGCCCCCCGTCGACATCCGGGAGCTCCGAGCCGAGGTGCCGGAGCCGCTCGCCCAAATCGTGATGAAGCTGCTCGAGAAGACCGCGGAGGCCCGCTACCAAAGCGCGCTCGGCATCAAGGCGGATCTCGAGGTCTGCGCGCGCGAATGGAGTGCGCGCCGCGCAATCGGTCCGTTTTTACTCGCGAGCCAAGACGTCTCGGATCAGCTGTTGCTTCCGCAGCGGCTCTACGGGCGCGAACGTGAGGTCGAAAGGCTGATTCAAAGCTTCTCCCTGACCTGCGACGGCGCAAACGTGCTGCTGCTCGTGAGCGGCTATTCCGGAGTCGGCAAGACGTCGCTGATCCAGGAGCTCTATCGCCCTATCGTGGCGCAACGCGGTCACTTCATTGCGGGCAAGTTCGACCAGATCGTCAGAAATCTACCGTACGGGGCGCTGCTGCAAGCGTTTCGTGCGCTGCTCCAGCAACTCCTGACCGAAGGCGAAGCAGAGCTCGCGCGCTGGCGCCAGCGATTACTCGAGGGGCTCGGCACGAACGCCGCCGTCATGAGTGAGGTCCTGCCGGAAATCGAGCTCATTCTGGGCCCGCAGCCGAGCGCACCCGCGCTCGAGGCCGCGGAGACGCAGAACCGGTTTCGACTGGTGCTCCAGCGCTTTGTCGGTGCGCTCTCGAGCCCCGAACACCCGCTCCTACTCTTCCTGGACGACCTGCAGTGGGCTGATGCCGCCAGCCTCGAGCTCCTGACGCCGCTCTTGACGAGCCAGCACGTGCACTCGCTGTGCGTGGTGGGCGCCTACCGCGACAACGAGGTGGGGCCGAGCCACGCGCTCAACCAGAGTGTGGCTTCTCTGCCCGCCTCAGGCGTGCACGTCGAGCGCATCGAACTCGGCCCGCTCGATCGCCACGACTTGCGCCAATTTGCGGTAGATTGCCTGCATCGACGCGACCCAGAAATAGAAGCGCTGGCCGAGCTCTTGCTCGCCAAAACCGAAGGCAACCCGTTCTTCGCCATCCAGTTTCTCAAGATGTTGGGCGAAGAGGGGCTCATCGCCTTCGATCACGAACGAGGCCGCTTTCAGGTCGATCTCGCGGCGATCGCAGAGGCCCCGAGCACACACAACGTCATCGAGCTGATGAGCCGCCGGATTGCGCGGCTCAGCCCCGACGCGCAGCGCACGCTCACGTTGGCCGCCTGCGTCGGCAATCCCTTCGAGGTCGATACGCTGTCCATCGTCAGCGAGCGTACGCCGAGCGAAACCGAAGCGAGCCTCGCCGAAGCGCTCGAGCAGGGGCTCATTTTGCGTCGACCCGGGACGGCACACGCGGCGGGTACAGCCCTTGGCGCGTCGCTGTACGCCTTCTTGCACGACCGTGTGCAGCAAGCCGCCTACGCGGAGCTCGCCGAGTCGAGCCGCCCGGCCGTGCATTTGGCGCTCGGCAGGCTGCTGCTCGAACGCTGGTCCACAGAGACCATCGAAGAGCGCCTGTTCGACGTCACCTCCCACTTGAATCTGGGACGCGCCCTGATCGAAGACCGAGCCGAGCGACTCACGCTGTCGCGGCTGAATTTGAAGGCGGGAAAGCGCGCCAAGGCCTCGACCGCATACCAGGCCGCGCTCGGTTATTTCAAGGCGGGACTCGAGCTGCTCGGACAGGCGTGGGACGCTGAGTATTCGCTATCGTTCGAGCTGTCGCGTGAGGCCGCCGAGTGCGAGTACTTGTGCGGGCACTTCGCGGAGGCCGAACGACAATTCGAAACGCTGCTCGGGAGGGCCCGGAGCGCGCTCGATAAGGTGCAAGTCTATCGGCTGCGCGTCATTCAGCTGGAGAATCTGTCGCGCTATGCCGACGCAACGCGCGTGGGGCAAGAGGGCCTCGGCTTGCTCGGCGTAGTGTTTCCGAGCGACAACGCCGAAAAGCAGCGCGCACTCGACGCCGAACTCAGCCGCATCGAAGTTTTGTTGAAGGGGCGCGAAATCGCCTCGCTCGGCGAGCTGCCCGAGCCGAATAGCGCCGAGCTGTCGGCGACGCTGCGTTTGCTCACGGAGATCTGGGCGCCGGCCTACGTGGCGGGGGTTCCGCTATTGCCCGCCTTGGTGTCGGCCACCATGGTCAGGCTCTCCATCGAGCATGGAAACACGGAGGACTCGGCATACGGCTACGTGACGCACGCGATTTCCGTAGGGCCGAGCCGTGGCGACTACGCGGCCGCTTACGCCTGGGGAATGCTCGCGCTCGACGTGAACACGCGTTTCGACGATCTGAAGCGGCGAGCAAAGGTACACCAGCAATTCAATGCGCACGTCGCCTTCTGGCGGAGCCCATTCGCAAACTCGGTGCACCATGCGCGCGAGGCCCAGAAGAGCGGGCTCCTGAGCGGTGACTTTACCTACGCCGCGTACGGGGCCATGAGCGAGGCCTGGCCTGCCTTCCTGATCAGCCAAAATCTGCAGGAGTTCGTGCGGGTCTATCAGCCGCACGCAGCCCTGCTCGAGAGTCTGCGGACGAGCTGGCTCGCCGCGGCTCACGCGGTGATGCTCAACTGGGCGCGCGCCTTGGCTGGACAGACCGCGAGCCCGACTTCCCTCAGCCACGAGAGCTTCGACGAGGACCGAGCGCTCGCCGCGAACCAGGAGAACCCGATCTTTGCGACGTTGTTCCAGATCGCGAAGCTCCAGCTCGCCTTCCAGGCGGGAGACTACCCAGCCGCGCTGGCAGCGGCCGACGCCGCACGACAGGCCGGCTGGGGTCACGGCACGCTCTGGCCGCCAGTGCTGGCGTTTTGGCGCGGGCTGAGTCTCGCTGCATTGAGCCAGGAGCAGGCACCCGAGCGCCAACAACGGGCCGCGTCGGACCTGCTCGCAACCGAGCAAATGCTGGACCTGCTCGCGCAGCATTGCCCTGCCAATTTTCGTTGTTTTGCGCTCATCTTGGGGGCGAGCCGCGCGAGGCTCCAGGGTGACGTGCTGTCCGCGCTCCAGCGCTTCGACGAGGCCATCGCCGACGCGCGCGAGAGCGGAAACCTGCAACACGAGGCGCTGGCGAACGAGCTTGTCGGGCGGCTCTGGATCGAGCGCAACAATCAGCGCGTCGGGCGCGCGTATCTGGCAGAGGCGCGCCGCGCGTACCTGGCTTGGGGCGCGTTCGCCAACGTGCGCGCGCTCGACGCGCGGCACCCAGGGCTCGGCTCCGGCGGCGACCCCAGTGAGCCGTCCTCTATCGACGTGCTGAGCGTGACCAAGGCGGCGCGCGCGCTGTCCGTCGAAATCGTGCTGGATCAGCTGTTGCAAAAGCTGATGGCAATAGCGATCGAGAACGCCGGAGCCGAGCGCGGATACTTCATTTGCGAAACGGACGGTCAGCTTTTCGTCGAAGCTTTCGCGAGCGTGGCTCGAGACAGCGTCGAGCTCTTGGCCTCACTGCCGCTCGACACGCTTTCGGAGCTATCGCACGCCGTGGTGCGCTTCGTGCACAAGACACACCACAGCTTGGTCCTCGGCGAGGCCAGCAGCGATCCGCGCTTTGGCTCGGACCCCTACGTGCAGCGAACCCGCCCGCGCTCCATCGTGTGCGTCCCGGCAGCCCACTCCGGAAAGCTTGGCGGCATTCTCTACCTCGAGAACAATCTGGCAAGCTTCGCCTTCACGGATGAACGGCTGCGCGTGCTCGATCTGCTCTGTTCTCAGGCGGCCATTTCCCTCGAGAATGCGCGACTTTACCGCGAACGCACCCAAGAGGTGGAGCGCCGCACGCGCGCCGAGGAAGAGCTTCGCGCCGCGCTCTCGGAGGTGGAGAGCCTCAAGAATCGGCTGCAAGCCGAGAACGTCTACCTCAAGGAAGAGATCCAGAAAGAACACAATTTCGAGGAGATGGTCGGCAACAGTCCCGCGCTTCGTCACGTGCTCGCGCAAGTGGAGCTGATCGCGGCAACCGACTCCACCGTACTCATCAATGGGGAAACCGGGACCGGCAAAGAGCTCATCGCGCGCGCCATCCACAACCGCAGCGCGCGCCGCGAGCGTCCTTTGGTGAAGGTCAACTGCGGCGCCATCGCGGCAGGGCTCGTGGAAAGCGAATTGTTCGGGCACGTGAAAGGTGCCTTTACGGGCGCGCTCGAGCGCCGCGTGGGCCGCTTCGAACTCGCGCAGGGGGGCACGATCTTCCTGGATGAGCTCGGTGAACTCCCGCTAGACACGCAAGTCAAACTGCTGCGCGTCCTCCAAGAACAAGAGTTCGAGCCTGTCGGTAGCAGCACGCCGATTCGCGTCGACGTGCGGGTGATTGCGGCCACCAATCGCGACCTACAAGAAGCCATCAACGCGGGCCGCTTTCGCTCGGACCTCTACTACCGACTGAATGTGTTACCGCTGTCCGTGCCGGCCTTGCGCGAGCGGACGAGCGACATCCCGCTGTTGGTTGCCTTCTTCTTGGCGCGCTTTTCCCGGAGATTTGGTAAGACGCTCGACTCGGTCTCGAAGGAGACGATGGAACGCTTGCTCGAGTATCCCTGGCCGGGGAACGTGCGCGAGCTGCAGAATGTGATCGAGCGCGCCGTCGTGCTGACGCCGGACTCGCGACTCGTTCTCGACCGCGATCTGCTGCCCGTCGTGCGTCGCAGCGAGTCGCCGCCGCCGGCGTGGTCCCCGAACGCTGGCGCCGCGCTCGAAGAGGTCGAGCGGCGTCACATCCTCGAGGTATTGCAGAAAACACGCGGCGTGATCGAGGGGCCCGCGGGGGCCGCCAGGGTGCTGGGGCTGCACCCGAACACGCTACGCAGCCGCATGAAAAAGCTCGCCATTCGCCGTCCACAGCAGTCGTCGTAACGCAGCCGGATGCCCGCTCGGTCGCCCAAGCCGATGGCAGCTCGCCGCGCTTGACGCGCGTCCGGCTTCGGCGCGATCGTCCCGGCGAGAACTTCGATGCGTTACTCCCGAGTCGAGAAGCCCGCATGACCTCGTCACCGGCCTCCGCGTCGGCGTCGGCGATTCTGCGTGTCCTGGCCGAGGGCACCGCGGCTGTGACGGGTGGTGCGTTCTTTCAGTCGCTTGCTAAGCACGCCGCGTTGGCGCTCGGAGCGCGCTACGCCTTTGTGTCCGAGAGTATCAGTACCCTCGAGTCGCGCTCCCTCGCCTACTGGGAGGGCAGCGGTTTTGGCGAAGGATTCAGCTATCGGTTCCCGGGCACGCCGTGCGAGCGCGTCGCCGCTGGCTCGATTTGCGCAACCCCCACGCGCCTGCGAGAGCTGTTTCCCGAGGATGTCTGGCTGCAGCAAATCGGCGTCGACAGCTATGTCGGCGTGCCGATGAAGAATGCCGAGGGCAAGGTGCTGGGGCACATCGCCGTGCTGCACACCGAGCCGATGACGGCAACCCCAGAGCAGATCGCGGTGCTGCAGATCTTCACGGCGCGCGGCTGCGCAGAGCTCGAACGGGTGCAGGCCGAACGCGCGCTTCAAGAGGCGCTCGAGGAGGTCCGACGCCTCAAGGAGCAGTTGGAAGTCGAGAACGGGTACCTGCAAGACGAGATTCGAAGTGACCACAACTTCGACGACATGATCGGCGCTAGCCCCGCTTGGCGACGGCTCCTGCAGCAACTCGACTCGATCGCCGCGGCTGATTCCACCGTGCTAATCCGCGGCGAAACCGGTGCGGGGAAAGAGCTCGTCGCGCGCGCCATTCACCAGCGCAGCCCGCGCCGGGAGCGAGCGCTCGTCAAGGTGAACTGTGCCGCGATATCGCCCGGACTCGTGGAGAGCGAGCTCTTCGGCCACAAGAAAGGCGCCTTCACCGGCGCCATTCAGGCGCGCATCGGCCGTTTCGAGCTTGCCCATCGCGGCACGCTGTTGCTCGACGAAGTCGGCGAGCTGCCGCTCGACAGCCAAGTGCGACTGCTGCGCATCCTCGAAGAACGCAGCTTCGAAGCGCTGGGCAGCAACGCTTCCGTCCAAGTCGACGTGCGCGTCATCGCCGCCACCAATCGAGATCTCGAGCAGGCCGTCCGTGACGGCACTTTCCGAGCCGATCTCTACTATCGTCTGAACGTGATTCCTGTGCACGTGCCTCCACTCCGCGAACGGGGGGACGACGTGCAAGACCTCGCACTTCATTTCTTGCTACGCGCCTCTCGCCGCGCGGGGAGGCCGCCGGGCGCGCTGTCCGGCGCAGCGCTCGAGCGCCTGAAGCGCTATGCATGGCCCGGCAATGTGCGCGAACTCGAGAATCTGATCGAGCGCGCGGTCGTGCTCTCGCGCGGGGCCACCCTCGAAATCGATGCGCTGCTCCCGGAGCCCGAGTTGGGCGCACCCGCCTCCACAGCCCCGATCTCCCGAA
>JAEUAF010000943.1 GCA_019695485.1 Sorangium sp. | reverse complement strand
ATACGCGTCGAGGATTTCGGAGGCGCTGCTGAGCAATGGCGCCACCCGCTTTGGCTCCATCCCCACGGAGTAGGCACCACTCACGGCGTTGCTGGGTAGCGTCCAAAACACGTCGGGCGGCAGGGTCGAGTGCTGCCCGGCCTCCTCGATGACCTGCGCTACGAACGAATTTTTCTTGGAGAAACCCAGGCCGTAACCGAGTTCGAGCGCCTTCCCCGACTCGTCGAGCCGGGCGTGGAAATCCAAATGGTCGACCTCGAGTGCGAGCGCCTTCAGCTCTGCCGCGAGAGCGTAGGCCGCGTCGGTAAGCGCGCGGTCGACGCGCGGACTGTCCGTCTGAATCTGGCGCAGGCCAAGCCCCACGAACAACGGCAAGGCGCCGATCTCCTGAGCGTAGCGCTGCTGAATCGGCGAAGGGCGGAGTTCGATAGTAAGCTCGCTCCGTCCCAAGTCTTCGCGAGGCAAGCCGCGCAGCGCGTACGGAAGCAGCTCCTCGACGCTTTGCCAGTCTGCCCCGCACACCAAACGCGCAGGGGCCGCCCCGAGCGCGGCGCCGAGCGCGCAGTACGCGTCGTCATGCAACTGCACGCGGTAGACCGAGGGGGCGACGCGCGTCGGAGTCAGACCCTTCTCCTTGGCGAGCGCCAAGCCGCGCTCGAGCGATGCGACGCCAAGAGACGCGATGAACTGGGGAGCAGCCACCTTCTCGGCGGAGTGACGATCCAATACCGCGGCAATCTCGACGGGGGCATCCCAAGCCACGACGTTCACCAATTCCTTCGCGTCCGAAGGCAACAGATCGGTGACGTGGATCGGGAAGCCCGACCAGGCGGCGACGGTCTCCACGAAGGCCCGCGGGCGCGAGAGCCGACCCACCAGGATGAGGTCTTCGGGCGCGGCGACCGGCGATAAATCGGGCGCTTGCTCGGACTCGGCGCGCGGCGCCAGACTCGCCACCGGCTGGATAGGAGCGGCGGGCGCCGGCGCCTTGGCAGCACAGCCGAACCCCGTAACAACCAGCAGCGCACACGCTCGCAATTGCATCCCCGAGGACCCTAGTTCTCCCGGAGATCACGATCCAGAAATAAAGAAAGGCGGGCCTCTTTCGAAGCCCGCCTCGCCTAGCGGCTGCTTTCGGTCGCGCTTAGTTCGCCTCTTCGAACTCCGCGTCGATGACGTCGCCCTTCTTGGCGCCGCCGTCGGCCGATCCGCCGGAACTCGCGCCGCCACTGGCAGCGGGGCCACCGGGAGGCGGTGCACCGGCGCCACCGACCGACTCGTAGAGCTTCGCTGCCATGGCGTGCGCTTCCTTCTCGAGTCGACCGAGCACGTCGGTCACCTTGTCAGCGTCTTGCTTCTCGATGGCCGCGCGCCCCTCTTTGATGAGGCTCTCCACGTTGGCAAGATCGAAGCCCTCGAGCTTCTCCTTGTTGTCCGCGATTTGGCGTTCGAGCGTGTAACACATGCTGTCGAGCTTGTTTCGATTCTCGATCTCGTCGCGGCGCTTCTTGTCTTCGGCTTCGTGGACCGCGGCGTCCTTCACCATGCGCTCGATCTCGTCCTGATTGATGCCGCTCGAGGCGGTGATCGTGATGCGCTGATCCTTGCCGCTCGCCAGATCCTTCGCGCCCACCGACAAGATGCCGTTGGCATCGATGTCGAACGTGACCTCGATCTTCGGCATACCGCGCGGAGCCGGCGGGATGCCTTCCAGGTGGAACTTGCCGAGCGTGCGGTTATAGCGAGCCTCGGCGCGCTCACCCTGCAACACGTGGATCTCGACGCTCGTCTGGTTGTCGCTCGCGGTCGAGTAGATTTCCTTTTTCTGCGTCGGAATCGTGGTGTTGCGGCCAATCATCACCGTCATCACGCCACCGAGCGTTTCCACGCCGAGCGAGAGCGGGGTGACGTCGAGCAACACGACGTCTTGCACGTCGCCAGCCAACACGCCGCCCTGCACGGCCGCACCGATGGCCACGACCTCATCCGGGTTCACGCCACGATGCGGCTCTTTGCCGAAGAACTTCTGGACGGTCTCCCCGACGAGCGGGATGCGCGTCGAGCCACCCACCAACACGACCTCGTCGATATCGCTCGGCTTCTTCTTGGCGTCCTCGAGGGCGCGACGCACGGGCTCCATCGAGCGATCTACCAGCGGGCGGATCATCTGCTCGAGCTTGGCTCGGGTGAGCTGCTTCGATAGATGCTTCGGGCCGCTCGCGTCGGCCGTGAGGAACGGCAGGTTGATGGCGGTCTCCTGCTTCGTCGAGAGCTCGATCTTCGCTTGCTCGGCGGCGTCCTTCAGACGCTGGATGACCATCTTGTCCTTCATCACGTCGATGCCGGTGTCTTTGCGGAACTCGCCCGCCAGCCACTCCATGACGAGATGATCGACGTCGTCACCACCGAGGTGTGTGTCGCCGTTGGTGGAAATCACCTGCACCACGTTGTCACCGACCTCGAGGATCGAGATGTCGAACGTGCCGCCGCCGAAGTCGTAAACGGCGATGATTTCATTCTTCTTTTTGTCGAGGCCGTAAGCCAGGGCTGCGGCCGTCGGCTCGTTGATGATGCGGCGCACCTCGAGCCCGGCGATCTTCCCCGCGTCCTTGGTGGCCTGGCGCTGCGAGTCGTTGAAGTACGCGGGCACCGTGATGACGGCCTCGGTCACTTTCTCGCCGAGGTAATCCTCTGCCGCCTTCTTCAGCTTGAGCAGCACCTTGGCGCTCACCTCGGGCGGCGCCATCGCCTTGCCGCGCGACTCGATCCACGCGTCGCCGTTCTTGCCCTTCACGACCTTGTACGGAACCCGCGAGGCCTCTTTCTCGACCTCTTCGAAACGCCGACCAATGAAGCGCTTCGACGAGTACACCGTGTTTTCGGGGTTCGTCACGGCCTGGCGCTTCGCGATCTGCCCCACCAAAATCTCGCCTTTGTCGTCCCAGGCGACCACGGAGGGCGTCAATCGGGAACCTTCTTCGTTCACGATGACCTTGGGTTCCTTGCCTTCCATTATCGCAACGACGCTGTTCGTCGTGCCGAGATCGATTCCGATGATTCTGGCCATGCTGTTCTCCTGCTGCTACTCGCGTAACCCGAGGGGGGAGCGGGTCGGGCTCGACGCCGATTCGATCGACTGTCGATTTCGAGGGGCAACCTAACCACGCCGATCGGCAGGTCAACCGCCGAAGTGAGCGCGGCACGTAGCACTTGCGGACGCGCTCTGGGAAGAGCTGTTGGGACGGGTCGGCAGGACCTCCGCCGAAGCCGCGGCCGGCCGCCTCACCCAGAAAAAACTCAGAAAAGCGCGACCGAGCTATTGACAGGGCGGCGGAGAACGCTACCTTCGCGGCCCTAATTCCCGGGGCCGTAGCTCAGCTGGGAGAGCGCCGCGTTCGCAATGCGGAGGTCAGGGGTTCGATCCCCCTCGGCTCCACCCCGAAGTACCCGTAGCTAAAAGTAGCTCAGTCGAATAGCCCGCAGCTTCCTACGCCGAAGCGCAGCTCGCGCTCGAAGGCCCCCCGCCGCGGTCGGCATGCCGAGCGCCGCACCCAACCTATGCGGGAGGCGACGCGCGCGCCACTTTGCGCTCGGTCGGTGAGGCCTCTCCGAACGGATTGTCCCAAACCGGCTTCGAAGCGTCAGGCGTGCGCAGCGGCGGCGTCTGGGTTGAGGGCGGCGGCGCGGAACCGGTCGCGGCCGGAGGGCTCTGACTGGCTTTCTGGTGCGCGTTGGGCGCAGCCGACGCGGTGCGCGCTGGTGCTGCCGAAATCCGAGCGGCGCGCGAAGTGTCGGTAGTGGGGAGCGGGGTTGGGCTTTGGTGCTGCACCGCATTGCCCGTCGACGCGGCTAGGGCGGGGACCCCGGACAGGAGGCGCCCCAACTGTCCCGACGCGCGATCCGGCTCGGCGCTGGGTGCGGCGCGAGCGCTCGAGACGGCAAGCATTAGGGTTGATGGCTGTTCCAGGGATCGCTGCCGCCGCGGCGCCGCGCGCGAAAGACTGAACACCGTATAGGTCGTGACGAGACCGAGGCCGAGTGCGCAGGTGATCCAAGCTAATTGTGCTCGGCCCGCTGACTTTCGCGGAATGTCCGCCGCGTCGACAGCGGCCAAAGCCTCGTCCGCGGACGTGAAGCGTTCGGCGGGCGAGCGGCGCAAGCAGCGCATCACCACGGCGTCGAGCCCTGGCGACACGCTCGGACTCAGGCTGCTCGGTGCGGGCAGCTGCGAGTTGCGGCCTGCGCTCGGGCGCCCGGAGTCTGTTGCAGACGGACGCTCGCCGGTGAGCATCTCGAACAAGACGACGCCAAATGAGTAAAGGTCGCTGGCCACGCTGAGCGGCTTACCTTCGAATTGCTCGGGAGCCATGTAGCCGAACGTGCCAACCACGCTCTGCGTGCTCACGCTCGTCGAGTAGTGCGAATCCTGATCGAGAGCCCGCGCGAGACCGAAGTCGAGAATGACGGCCCGGGTTCCACCGTCGGCGCCAACGCGAAGCATCACGTTGTCGCTCTTGAAATCCCGGTGCAAGATCCCCGCGGCGTGTGCGGCGCGCAGCCCCAACAACAACTGACGTGCGACGTCGCGCGCTTCGTCGAGCGGCAAGGCGCCGCACAATCGCAGGCGTTGGCCAAGCGTTTCCCCCTCGACAAACTCCATGGTCAGAAAGTGCACCTGTGTGCCCGTGCTCTCGATGTTGTGCGAGCCGAAATCGTAGATGCGCGACACGTTCGGATGACCGACGCGGCGCGCGAGTTGCACCTCCGCTTTGAGACGACGCACGGCGCCCGGGCTGTCGCACGCCGTGGAGTTCACGGTCTTCAGCGCCACGCGCTCCTGCAACTCGCGGTCGAACGCTTCGTACACCTCGCCCATGCCCCCGCGCGCAATGAACGCGCGAATCGAGTAGCGCCGCGCCACGAGGTCACCCGTGCGGAACGTCGTATTCCAAGCGCCGGGCGCGCTGGTCGCGCTCGGCTGAGTGGGGGCGATCGCCTGAGCGTGCACCTCTTCCGCGAGCAGGTGTTGACATGTCTCGCAGCCGTCGACGTGCTGATGCAGGCTCGAGAGCTCGGTGGGCGTCAACCTTCCCGCGGCGAACGCCACCACCTCGTCGTTGTCCGGGCAGCGCAGGGTTTCCGGCTGCGGATGCGCGAGTTCTGCGGCCGCCTTCAACGTGCGTGAGGAGGGCTGACCGGGCTCAGTCATGGTGTCCCACCGGGAGCTCAGCGCTCGAACCCGCCACGCTGCGAGACCGCCTCGCCGCATTCAGCGTCAATCCCATCGAGAGCTCGCTCGCCAGACCATGCGCCAAACTCTTGAATTCGCTGTCGGTGAGCTCCCCGTGTGAAAGCGAAAGCCGATGCCGCGTGGCCTCGAAAATCCGCGTGCGCGTGCGCTCGAGCCAGCGCGCGGCCGTCGCGCGGTGCACGTTGTAAGCACGGCCGATCTCGTCGATGCTGCACTGCCCAACGACGTGCATCCTCAGCACATTGCGCTCCTCGGGGGAGAGGGTACCCACGGCAGCGCGCAACGCCTCGCGAAAGTCGGGCAGGTAGCGCTCGCGGATGGCGCAAAGCTCAGGGCTCAAGTTCGGACTGACGATCTGATCGTGGAGCTCGGTCTGGCGCCGCGAGAGCACCTGCTCCGCACGGCAACGGTCGAGCGCGAGTCGTACGGCCGCCACGCGCACCCAGGCCTGAAGCGGGCCGCGACCGCTATAGTCAGCGAGCTTCGCGCTCGGACCAACGAGGAGCCGTCGCCAGACTTCCTGGAGCGTCTCCTGCACGAACTCTGGCTCTGCACGAATCCGAAAGATGGCGACTCTCGCCACCTCCAGGCAATGCTGTTCGAATGCTTCCGCTGCGCCGGGGGATCCGGCAAGACAGGCGCTGCACAAGTAGAGCCCAGCGCCGTCCACGGACCCGTAAGGCGCCGCCGCAGCACGGACTCGAACTTGCTCGTAGTGCGCACGAAACATGGCGAGTTTCAGCGCTAATTCTGGCCAAGCGCGTTGGCCGTCCAGATATAGCTGCTGCACGATCGCCTCAGAGCTCACGCGCCTAATGTACCCACAAAGCGGCGGCGGTTGACTACCCAGCCGCCGAATCGAAAAAACTACCATGGACGCGCCTCCGTTTCGGCGGAGTGACGCCGTGAGTAACGAAATTGAGGGCCGGCCTCCGAAAACCGGAAAGGGACACGCTTCGAAGGCCACCCGGCTAAATGACTATTTTCGCCCGGCCGCGCGAGGCGCAAAACGACCGGGATGGGTTCGTCCAACGCTGAACCGACGAATTCCGCGCTGACCAGGGCTGCGACATTCGAGCCCCAGAACGTCAAAGACGATGTGCGGCGATATTCGCGTGATGCTCCCCCCCCAAGACAAGCCCTCCGCGCCGCGGCGCGCGTTCGTCGCCTGACTTGGTGCGGCCTGCTGCTGCTGAGCGGCGCCTCCCCCGGTGCTTGCTTCAGCCCAGATGTCGAGACGGCAGACTGCGTACTTCCGTGCGACTCGCTCTGCCCGACGAGCTACGACTG
>JAEUAF010000930.1 GCA_019695485.1 Sorangium sp. | reverse complement strand
CGGCAAAGCAGCGACCGGCGGCGCAAACAGCGGCGGCGCCACGACGAGCGGTGGCGCCACGGCGAGCGGCGGAACGAGCTCTACCTGTGGTGGCGCCGCCAAGAACCTTCACCCGTTTGGGTGTAATTTCGCCTGGGGCATCGCTACGCCGAGCGGCGCGCTCACGAACTACACCTATCTCCAGTTCATGTCGCAGTGGGTGGGCAGCGAAGTCAAAGCGGACGGCAGCCTGGGGTCGTGTAGCGGCTGCAGCTGGCTCACCAATCAGGTCTCGAAGACCAACCTGATCCCGGCCTTCTACGCGTACTTCATCGGCTTCTACGGACACGCCAACGGACTTCCGGATGGCAATCAGACTAGCGGTCAGTCACTGACGACGGGTGGCGCGGCGCTCATCAAAGCGAACCGCAGCAAAGTCATTCAGTTGTACGCCTCTTACGCGCAACAAGTGGCCAAAGTCTGGCCGACGAAGCCGCTCGTTTGGCTGCTCGAAGGCGACTTCGTGCAGTACGCTGGCAGCAGTCAGTCGAGCCCGCTCAGCTACGCCGAACTCGGACAATTGGCAGCCGACATCACCTGCGCCATCAAGAGCAACATGCCAAACGCCGTCGTGGCCATCGATCACTCGAGCTGGAACGCGGATGATGTCACCAAGAACTACTGGAACGCGATGGCCGTCGCGAACTACGACATGGTTTGGACGACTGGCGTCGGCAACAACAAGGGGTTCCTCGAAGCCTCAGCGACGAGCGCGACGTACAATCACGCGACCGCCACCTACGCTTTCCTGCACCAGCTAACGGGCCGCACCATCCTGGTCGATACCAGCGCCGGCGCCTCCGCCGCGGGCGACAGCTGGTCCACCGCGTCGGTCACGGACCTGAATGCGCGCATCGCAGAGGGTGTCATCGCCGCCAACATCACCGGGACCGCCCCTTCCGGACTGCAAGGCAACATCACGGGAAAGAGTGGCCTCAGCGCCATCCCGGCCTGTCCGTGAGTTTTGGTGGGTGACCCGGAGCTCGGGCGGCGCGACTTACACCTTCCTGTCGTCGTGACTTGACGCGAGGGTGAACTCAGAAAATATGTCTCGGGTGAAGCCCGCTGCCCCTGCGGCCCGAGGAGCGAACCCTCCGGACCTGCCCCGACTCCGGCGGGATCTCGACGCGTTCATGACGAAGCGCCGCCTGCGCTCGACCGAGCAGCGTCGGCTCATCATCGATACGCTGTTCGGTTCGGGCGAGCACGTCACGCTCGATGGCCTCTTGCGCCAGGTGCGCGCCGTCGACTCGCGCGTCGGCTATGCGACCGTGTACCGCACCATGAAGCTTCTCGCCGAGAGCGGGATCGTCCAAGAGCACAAGTTCGGCGACGGCTTCACGCGCTACGAGCTCGCCGACGAAGAGCACCATCACGACCACCTGATTTGCCTCGAATGCGGCAAGATCACCGAGTTCGAGGAGCCGCTGATCGAAGAGCTGCAGGCACGCGTCGCGCATCGCTACGACTTCGTCGTGCAACAGCACAAGCACGAGCTCTACGGCGTCTGTTCGGATTGTCAGAAGCCGAAGAAGCGGCGTTAGGGCAGAGCGGGAGCGCCGCCGGGCGCGCTCGGTGCAGGCATCGCTTCGAGCGTGCGCGTGTCCGTGATGATGATCTGGCACGGGATGTCATGCGGCAGCGCTGGCAGCTCGGCCAAGAGCTGAAAATCGAAGACCACCACGAGGCTCCGCGCCGGCGGGCAGAAATCGGGCAGGGTCGCGTCGTAGAAGCCGGCGCCGTAGCCGAGGCGATGACCATCCGCAGCCACGGCCAGCGCGGGCACCAAGACTAGGTCGATTTCGCCGCGAACGGCGCGCGGCGCCTCGGGCGGAGGTTCGGCGAAGCGGCCCGAACGTGGGGCGAGCTCCTCACTGCTCGCGGTGAGCGCGAATCCCGTCGAAAACCCGCTCGGGATTCGATCCATCACGGGGTAATAGACAGCTTTGTTCTCGGCGCGCGCGCGCTGGTCGAGCGCCCGCAGATCGACCTCGCTCGAAAGCGGCCAGAACAAGCCGATCGAGCGCGCAGTGCGGTACGCCTCGAGCGCCCCCACGCGGGCCACGATGCGCGCGCTGCGCTCGAGCAGCGCGGCCTCGGGATAGGCCTTGCGCAGGGCGCGCATGCGCAGGCGGATCTGCTTGCGCGCTTTGTCGCTCAGGGCTTCGTACATCGCGGCGTCGTCGAACACGGCGCGAGCCTAGCGCGAATCGGGCGGCGCGGCCGGGCACAGTGCGGGGCCCGCTCAGTCGGCGTTCACGTTTGCGGCGGCACGAGGCCGAGGGGTGTGCAAAAGTGCGGCCACTCGTGTCGACCGCATTCGTTGTGCCTGCCTACCAAGCCGAAGCCTCGGTTGGCGCCGTGGTGAGCGACTTGCGGCGCGCCGCGCGCGGCCTCGGCAGCAGCGAAACGCCGATTATCGTGGTCGACGACGGTTCGACGGACCAGACCCGGGCCTTGGCCGAACAGGCCTCGGCCATCGTGCTCGTCCATCCCGCGAACCGCGGCAAGGGGGCGGCGCTCATGACCGGTCTCCGCAAAGCCTACGAGCTTGGCGCGCGCACCGCCGTCAGCGTGGACGCGGACGGCCAGCATCCCGCGAACGAAGCCGTGGCCTTGGCCCGCCACGCGGCTCCCGAAGGGGCGCTCTTGCTCGGCGTACGCGACCTCTTGGGCGCGGGTGCGCCGCGCGCCAATCGCTTCTCGAACGCCTTTTCGAACCAATGGATGTCGTGGTTCTCCGCGCGCGCGCTGCGCGACACCCAGTGCGGCCTCCGGCGCTACCCCCTCCCAGAGACCCTGGAGCTTGGCTTGGTGAGCACGGGTTACGAGTTCGAGGCCGAGGTGATTCTGAAAGCCGTGCGCAGCGGGCTCCCGGTGCTCGAAACGAACGTGCGCGTCATCTATCCGCCCGCGGGCGAGCGCGTGACCCACTTTCGCAACGTGCGTGACCCTGCTCGCATCGTGTTTCGCATTCTGCACACTGCGCTGACCACGCGTTTTCGACGCTTGGAGCGCTCGTGAGGCGCGCCTTGCGAGTCGCGCTCGTGGCGCTGGGCGGCCTCGGCGCGGCGCTTCTCGGCACGCACCTGACGCTCGGCGTCGCCTGCCGCATCGAGCCACCCAGTGTGTCGCCCACACGCCAAGAGGCGCGGCGCGAATCGCCGAGTCTACGGCGCTTGGAGGACTCGTTCGTGCTCGACCGCGGCGACATCTTGGAGGTGCACCTCAGTGGTTCACCGCTCGAGATTGGCTGGGCCCACGCCCGGCTGCTCTACCCCGAGATGGTGGAAAATGAGGGCATCTTACTCGGCCATTTCAAGGAAGCCGTACCCACTCCGCTGCTGCGCAACCTGCTGCTCGACCTCGCCCAGCTCCGCTATCGAAAGGTCGACCAGGGCATGAGCGCGGAGCGCCGCGCGGAAATCGCGGGCGGCGCGCTCGGTTTTCAACCGGATCCCTATGCGGCGGTGTTCCCTACTTTTCAGCGCTTCGTGTACTTGAACGCGCTTTACGACATTGCGCTGTCGTTCGAGCACTCGCCGCTCATCGGTTGCACGAGCTTCGTGTTCTCGAATAGCTCGCTCGGCTTCGACGGCTCGCTGCTCGCCAGAAACTTCGACTTCGAAGTCGACCCCATCTTCGATCGCAAGAAGGCGGTGTTCTTCGTGCGCGAGCGCGGGAAGATTCCGTTCGCCTCCGTGGCGTGGCCGGGCTTGGTCGGCGTCGTGAGCGGCATGAACGCCGAGGGCGTGGCCTTGGTCGTGCACGGCGGGCGAGCGGGCGAGCCGCGCGCAGCGGGTGACCCGGTGGTCCACGCCCTACGCGCCGTGTTGTCGGAGGCGCGCACGACGGCCGAGGCGCTGGCGGTTCTCGCACGGCGTCCGCCGCTGGTGAGCCACATCGTCGTGCTCAGCGACGCAGCGGGCCACGCCGTAAAGATCGAGCGCGCGCCCGGAGCCCCCGACTTCGCGATTGCACTCGGCGACGCGGCGGCCGTCACCAATCACTTCGATGGCCCTGCCGCGAGCGACCCCAAGAACCTCGGTGTCCGCGCGCGAACCTCGACCTTGGCCCGCAAAGCGCGCGCCGACGAGCTCGTGGCACGCGCGCCACGGCCCATCGACGCGACAGCACTGGTCGCCATGCTGCGCGACCGCAAAGCCGTGGGTGATCGCGCGCTCGCCCTCGGTGAT
>JAEUAF010000897.1 GCA_019695485.1 Sorangium sp. | reverse complement strand
TTCATCCGCGGCACCGATCACGTCACATTCTCCGACTTGTACTTGATCCTGCGGCTGCCGGGCGCGGGGCCGAGCGATATCCAGCGTGCGCACCGCATCATCAACGACTACACGATTGCCTTCTTCGAACGCTACTTGAACGGCGCGGCGCCGCTGCTCGTCGATGGCGAGTCGGCGGCGCCGTACCCAGAGGTAACGGTCGCCGCGCGCAACATTCCCTCCGTGACGACACTTGCCTCTCGAGACACGGCGTGTCCCTGAACTGGGATCGCCGGCGCGTACCCGTAAAACGTGCCCGACGGTTCTTTGAGGAATCGTCGGGCGTTTTTGGGTTTGGCGCGGGGGGGCGAGAGCAGCGCGCGGTCAGCGTCGCATGTGTTCGCTGTCGGCCGTGGTCACGAATTCACCGCGCGGCCAGTGTCGGTAGTACTCCGCGCGGATCACGGGGGAGCCGTCGGCGGCAGAGTCGTCACTCAGGTGTCCTACGATGCGCACGAGGGAGCCGAGCTGCACGCTGAGCTTGCCGATGTCGTCTCCGCTGGCAAGCTTCACGACGACGTGGACGGTGGCGTGCTCGCGATTGCTGACGGTGACGCGACACGTGCTTTCGTCGGCGTCGTCACACAGGTTGCGTTCCGCGAGCGCGCGCATTCCGAGCGTGAGATCGGCGCCGCCGCCGGGCGCTTCCTTGCGGCTCTTCACGATCCCGAACAGCAGGACCTTGGACTTCTTCCATTCGTCCGGCATCCGCTTGGCCATCACAGGGTCGAATTCACGCGACCCCTGACTCGCTTTCTCCTCGGCGTCGAGTGGGCTGTAGGCACGGCTGTAGCCGTACAAACCCGGGGAGGAACAACCGGCCAGCAGCGCGCACAGCAGGAAAGACGAAAGCTTCATAGAGGCGCGTACTTTAGGACCTGTTTTCGAGTTCAGGAAGAGCTCGGAAATGAAGGACCCCGAGGTTCGCGAAACATTGCGGGCACGTGGGTTCTGTCGGTGCTCCCATTTTTTGATCTAGCTCTCGCAGTTTCCGCCTCCGCGGACGCTGGGCCGCCGTAAACTGGCGTGGCTTTGCATGCCTACCCTGCGCAGCTCGCGGACTTCGTGCTCGACCATTGGCCGGGATCGCTGCCGCTCCCGCTCACTCGCCGCGCGCTGAGTGAGCTTCTGTCGACGTCCTTTCAGGCCTCGTTGACGCATGAGGAGGGGCGCACTGTGCGCTTCCGGCTGCTCCTGGCGAGCCGCGAAGAGCTCGCTCAGATTGCGTCCGAAGGCGAGCGCATGGCGCTCGAATTCCTCGAACCTCAAGCCTTCACGGCCGAGGCGGCGCGCCGCTTGAGCCCGGCGGTGCCTTTCAATTCGAGTCTGATCGGGGTCGGTCCGAGTGCCGATGGTTGGTCGATGTGGGGCATCGTTCACACCGGTGCCAGTTGGCTCGCACCGACTTGGGGTGGCCGACGCAAGCAGCAGCCGAGCACGTCATTGCCCTTGGTCCACGTGCTCGGCGCGGGCCGGCTCGGCGTCTACGCCGGCTCCGAGTTCGTGGCGTCGCTCGAGAACGGCGCCGTCGAGGCCACGACGATGGACGTGTTCACCTCGCGCTGGCTCGCCGCGCTGTTTCAACGCGCCCGAGCCGCCACGCCCGAGCCCACGAGCATCCCCCTGAATGACGCGCTGGTGCGCGTCATCTCGCAGCACTTGGTGCGCCGCGCGATTTTCCTGATTCGCCAAGCAGGGCACGGCGGCCTGATCCTGTTCGCGGATGCGAGCTTGCTCGAGCGCTGCGCGGCTTTGCCGAGCGGGCCGCTCAAGCTGAAATACTCGTTTCGGCACAACGAGGCGCGCGGCCGCTATCGAACGCTGCTGGCGCGCTTGGCGCAGGCACTCGCGCAACACGGCGACGCAGACATCGACTTTCAGCGCTTCCTCGAGACAGAGACGCGCGAAGTGTTGGCGGTGGAGCAGTCGATCTTCGAGGTCAGTCGCTTGATCGGTGGGCTCGCAGCGGTCGACGGCGCGGTGGTGCTCGACAAGCGCTTCGAGCTGGTCGGCTTTGGGGCGGAAGTGTCCGGGGAGCTGCCGTATCCGGATACGGTTTGGCAAGCGCTCGACGTCGAGGCCGAGCGGCGTGTTGCGGAAGCGGCGAACTCGGTCGGCACGCGACACCGCGCGGCCTATCGCTTCGTGGCGGCGCATCCGCAAGGCCTGGCGATCGTGATTTCACACGATGGACTCGTGCGCTTCGTCGCCAACCTGGAAGGCAGCGTGGTCTACTGGGATCAGTTTCTGAACTGGTGATCTGGCGCCAGCGTCAGGGCTCGGCCTTCGAAGTGCGCGGTAGCGGTTCGCGCGTCGCTTCGGCGATGTTCGATTCGTCCGTGCCACCGGCAAACTCTTCGTTCGCTGTCGTGGTCACGAACGGGCCGCCCGATTCTTCGGGCACGATGCGCTCGTGGCGATCGCCCTCGACGTCGCCTCCCGAGGTGGCTGCTCCGACGAAGGCTTCGCCGAGCTCCTCGGCCAACTCTTCCTCGGGATTGGTGGTCGTGAGGAAGGCGTTGCTGTCGCCATCGGCGCGGCGATTCGAGGCCGACTGTTCGAGTAGGCCGCGCTCGTACTCGGGGTCCAGGTGACCGGTGGCATCGCGTCGCTTCACGGGTTTTCGCGGCTGGGTCATGCTTCCTCACGATAGTCGGGACCCGTTCAAGGTACGCCTCTTCGCGCCGACTGCAACCCGCGCTATGCGTTCGACTCCCTGCGGAACGTCATGTGGCTCCTGCGGATCGCGTGTTTCAAGAGTGCAGCGGGCGCTGATCACCCTTGACCTGCCGGCTTCTGCGCCTGAAGCCCCGGTACAAACGCAGCAACACTTCGATGCCGACGAGTCCGGCGGCTGCGCGCGCCACTTCCGGGGAGACGTCGATACTCGGCTCTTTGTTCGAGCGACCGAGGGCGCGCGCGCCGAGGTTCGCAGCTTGTGGAAGCATCGCGAGTTCCGTCGGATCCAAGGAGACGATGCGCTCGCCACTCCCGTCGCCTGCTCGGACTCGGTAACGGCCGGCAAGCTCGGGTGTGAAGAGGTGCTGAGCGGTTTCTCCTGTGCCTTCGTTCTCGTGCGAAAGCGGCGTGCCATCGGGGGCGCTGAGTTCGGCGCGGCTCGCCGCCGGAAAGCGCAGCGGCACACCTGGGAGCCCGCGACGCTGGCCGCTGTGTTCGCGCGCTAGCGTCAGCACGTGATCGAGCACTGCCAGAAATCCTGGGCGGAGTGCGAAGTCGCTCTCATCTGCGGAGCTCGGTAACCCCAATGTCAACAGCATGCCGCTGCCCAGTCGACGCTCGAGCCAGAACGGGGCGCCGTCATCCCAGCGCGCACGCACGCTGCTTTCGGGGCCGAGCGCTGATTCGAGCCGGGCACGACCGCGTGGATTCAGCTCGGAGAACCCAGCCGCTTCCGGGCCGATCCAGCTCGTCGAGGCGAGATCGAGTCCCTTTTCATGGGTCGCCTCCCAGGGCAGCGCGCCGCTCGTGAAGGGCTCGAGCGTTGCGCCGAGCACGGCGCTTTCCGCGCGCCGGCCGAGCAACGCGACCGCGACGCCGCCGCGCGTCACCCAGCCGGACAGTGCTGCGCGGACCTCAGGCGAGAGCCCGCTCGGATCATCGAGGATCAACGCTGCGTAGCGCGCGAACTCGGCGCTATCGTCGGGCAGCACCGACAGCGGACGAATGGCAAGCTCCCCGCCGAGCGCGCGCAGGCCGTGCTCCACCAAGCTCGCCGTGCCGCTGCCTTCCGTGCCGTGCGCTGAATCAGCGCTCACGGCCACTTGTAGTTGCAAAGACTCGAGCGCGACCGGAGCGCTGTCGTCGTGCTCGATGCTGTCTTGGCCCGTTAGGCGCACTCCCAAGGCTTCTTGTCCGGCAGGTATCGCAATGGTGACGGTTTGTGGGCCCTTTCGCTGAATGAGCTCAGCGCTGCCGAGCACCTTGCCGGTATCGCCTCGCGAGCTGCTGGGGTCGTTCGTCAGCGCTTCGAGGCGCCGGTCCCGCGCGGCTTCCGCCGCGTTACACACCACGCTGGCCGAGATGCCGCTCGCCGTGCGCTCGGCGCCGACCAACCCGCAGTCGTCGGCGGCTTTCGCGAGCTCGGGCAGCGCTGCCCAGGGCGTGGGCTCACCGCTTTGAACGCTATCGGCGGCAAAGTCGCTGAACACCGCCAGCTGCCGGTCGCGTTGCGGGAGCTCGTGCAGCAAGGCGCGCGCCATCTGCACGGCGCCATCCAGATCCGTCGCGCGGTCCGTCACCGACAAAGCGCCGAGAGCTTTCTTTACGGCCTCGAGATCGGTGGTGGGGGTCAGCGCTACGCGCGCGGGGCGCCCCGCGAGTACGATGGTGACGGCGTCGCCGCGGCGCGTCGAGCTCAGGATTTCGTTGGCGCCGCGCAGCGCGCGCTCGAAGCGGGCTGACCCTTCGAGCTTGGCGCGCATGCTGAGCGAATCGTCGATCACTAGGGCGAGGGCGATCGAAGCGCCCGTCGAGCGCGCGAGGGAGAGCCGCGAACAGCGCACGAGCGGTGTCGCGCCGAGCAAGGCGAGCAGCAGGATGGCAAGCGCGCGCAGCGCGAACAGCGAGCGGTCCTCGAGGCGAGAGCGCTGCCTGGCGACGGAGCGCCGAGCGGGCACCAGACGCGCCGGCGGAAAGGCTTGCGGCTGAGCTCGCCCGCGTCGCAAGAGGTGAGCGATGAGCGGCGTGGCGACGAGCAGTCCCACCAACAGCGCCGCGGCGGTGACGAAGCTCACGACGCGCTCCTGTCGCCGGCCCCGGACAGCGCAGCCAGAATCTCACGCACGACTTCTACGGGGTCGTCCGCAGTGCTGGCGCGAACCAGGCGTCCGCCACGCTGGAGTAGACGCGCTTCCCAGCTTGCGCCGAGCTTCGCGAGTGCTTCCAAATAGCCGCTTCGTACGCTGTCGGCTTCGGTCTCGACGAAGACGTCGCCTTCGAGGCTGCGCAGGGCGATAGGGCCGCGGAACGGGAACGAAAGCTCGGCCGGATCGAGCACTCGCACGGCGACGACGGCGCGACCACCGGCGCAGAGCCCCGCCACGAGATCCGGCGCGCCCTCGGGCAAATCCAGGAGATCGCTCAGCAGCACGACGGCCGCACCGCGCCGCGCGTGGCGCGCGGTCGGCGCCAGCGCGCGCTCGAACGCGTGGTCGTCCGCGCCGCCCTCGGGCTCGCTGTTTTCGAGGTGCCCGCTGAGGCGCTCGAACGCCTCGCGCCCGCCCGACGAAGGCAGCGGCAGGGTGCCCTCACCGGCCACGAAATCGAGCGCTACGCGGTCACCGCGCGACAACGCCACGCGCCCGAGCGCGGCCGCGAGCAGCGCGGCAAACGCATACTTGGAGCGCGGCGCGCCCTCGCTCGCGTAGCCCATCGAAGCGCTGGCATCGACGATCAGGCGCAGCGCGCGATCGGTCTCGGTCTCGAACTCGCGCACCAGCAGCACGCCGTGTCGCATGCGCGCGTGCCGATCCAGAAAGCGCAGGTCATCACCGGGCACGTAGCTTCGGTGGCCCCCGAACTCGACGCCCGCGCCGCGCCGCACGCTGCGGTGTGCGCCCGCGTAGACGCCGTCGGCGATCATCTTCGCCTCCAAGCGCAGCGGGGCGAGCTTGCCCCAGTCGAGCGCGTCACGGAGCTTCAAGGGCTGGCCTTGGTCAGCGAGCAGGCGCGCAGGATTTTGGGGCTGAGCTCGATTGGGTCGAGCTTTGCGCGGGGATCGCGCTTTCTCCACTCGTCGCAAGCGGTCTGCGCGAGGCCGGTGGCGTCGAGGGCGACGTAGGCTTCGACGAGCTGTCGGTGCACCACGGCGAGCTGCGACTCCGCGAGCGCGCCGGTCGCGATGAAGCGGCTGCCGCGCGCCACCGCGTCGACGTAGCGACCCGCGCGGACGTCCGCGATCAAGAGTGGAATCTCTTGGGCGATACGGCGCTGAGTCTTTTGCACGGCGCCTGCGGTCTCCGAGCACGCGCTGCCGGCCGCGCGCGCCGCAGCTTTGCGTCCGGCCTCGGTGAGCGGCAAGTCGGTGAGTGGAATCAAGAGCACGGTTCCCGGATCGAAGCCGCGACCGTCGAGCTTGTTGTAGCGGTCGAGTACCCAGGCCTTGTTCATGTCGCCCATGTATTTGAGGGCGGTGCCGACGAGCGTGTCGCCTTGGCGCACGATCACCCGCAGGTTATAAGGGACGATGATTTCTGCGCCTTCTTCGGGCACGAGCCAGGGCTTCGAGTCGTTGCTGAGCGACAGCACGTCGGAGCGCTCTTTCTCGCCCAACAGATCGGCGGCCAGATTTTCCCAGGTGTCGCCGCGCTGAATGGTGCGATGGGCGAGCGCTGGCACTTCGAGGCGCATGCCGCGCACGATCGAGGAGCCGCCCTCCAAGTCCAATAGGTTGGCGGCGACCAGGATGTGCTCGTATTGAATCTTGCCGTAGTAGCGCTCTGCGATCGATGCCAAGGTGTCGCCTGGCGCGACGACGTGCGTGAAGGCATTGGCGCCCGCGCTTTGGGTGAGCAGCGCGGCGAGCAGGCCAGTACCGAGGATTCGTCGAACGAATGCACGCAACATGGCGGGCAGCGTGGCGGCCCGTGTCGCGCGCGTCAACGCTCGTCTTTCTCAGGCGTTTGCCGTGCCGCAGGGCGGAAAACAGGCTCTGGGGCCCAGGCGCGGCTGCAGACCCGCGCTTTGTCGGGCCGGGTTGCCTAACGCCGAGCCGCGCCGTCCGGCGCGCCCGTTTCAGCGAGGGGCAAACCAACGCTCCGGTATTGCCCGCCCTTCAGGGCTGGGCAAAGCTGTCGTCGCGTCGGGTAGGAGATTCGTGAACGCGAGGCCGCTCAGCAACGGAGACCCGAGTCGGGTCAGCGCTTTCTGCCTGCTGGATTGGCTGCGCGGGCGCTTTGCCGTGTGGGGCTTGGCTTTGAGTTGTGCCGCTTGGGGCTGCAGTTCGAGCAAGGCCGGGGCGCCCTGCGCAGCCGATGATCTCGACGGCATCGTGGGCGGCGAGTGGACGTTCGTGTTGCGCGTCAATGATAGCGGCTTCTCGCCCGCGATTTTGAAGGCTCAGAATCGCGCGACGGTGCGGCTCACGCTCGTCAATGAAGGCACGCGGGCGCACGACTTCGTGCTCGACTGTCTCGCGACACCGAACTCGGACGGTTGCCCGAGTGAGTCGTGTTTCGCGAGTGAATCGGCGATCCCTGCGCTCGAGCCGGGTGCGATGGGGGCGTCGCTATTTACGACGCCGGTCCCCGAGGGGATTTATGTGTTCCGCTCTGACCTTGCCGGCGATGTTGCGCAGGGGCAGTTCATCGTGCAGTGAGTGGCGGCGGTTTTGGCGCGACTCTGGGGCTGGTGTTGTGGCTTGGCGCTGATTCTGGGCGCCGAGCAGGCCAAGGCGGAGCTCTCGCTGGCCCGACCGCTCGCGCCGATTGAGCCGAGCTTGCCGAGTGAGGTGACGCCGCGCAACGTGCGCATTTTGCTGCACATCGTGGTCGAGGTCGACGGCACCGTCGGGTCTGCCGAGGTGGTCGAGCGCGTGCCAGCGGATGCGCCCGAGGTGTTCGCGGAGGCGGCCGCTGACGCCGTTCGCAAGGCTCGCTTTCAGCCTTCCGTGCGGGACGGCGTGACGGTGCGCTCGCGCGTGGAGTGTTTGGTCGTGTTCAAGGCCTTGCCAGCGGCTGCTGCGCTAGCGGAGTCGAAGCCTCCGGCGGTGGCGCCATCCGACGCGCCGCTGGCGGTGGGCGATGGGGACGGCCGTGGTGTGGGCGCCGCGAATTCGGGGGCGAAAGCGGCCCCTTTTTCCGGTGTGGTGGTGCGCGGCTCGGCGCCGCGCAGCGCGCGCGGGCTCGGCGACACTCGGCTCGAGCGCGATCAGCTGGAGGCCGCGCCGCATCAGCAGACGAGCGAGCTGTTGGCGGCGGCGCCCGGCTTCTTCGTCGATCACGAAGATGGCGAGGGTCTCGGTAATGATGTGTATTTGCGGGGGTTCGACCTCGATCACGGCTCGGGGATCGAGATGCACGTCGGCCCGGTGCCCATCAATATCCCGATTCACATTCGCGGTCAGGGCTACGCGGACGCCGACTTCATCATCCCAGAAATGGTGCAGAGTGTGCGCGTCTTGGAGGGGATCTACGATCCGCGCCAAGGTGACGCGGCCATCGTGGGCAGCGCGAATTTCGAGCTCGCCGCGCCCGAAGCCGGCTACCTGCTGAAGGCGAGCTACGGCTCATTCAATCAACGGCGCTTGCTGGTCAGTGTGGCGCCCGACCCCGAACGGCTGGATACGTTTCTCGCGTTTGCTGGCAGAAAGAGCGACGGCTTCGGTGCACGCCGCGCCTCGGAGTCTGCGTCGCTGAATGCGGGCTATCGCGCGGAGCTCGGCGCGCACGACAAGCTGCGCGTGCTGGCCACGGCATACGCGGCGAACTCCGAGCTTCCGGGCGTTATCCGCGAGGATGATCTGAACGCAGGGCGCATCGGTTGGGACGA
>JAEUAF010000847.1 GCA_019695485.1 Sorangium sp. | reverse complement strand
ATCGGCAACCTTGAGGTCTGCAATGGTGAATTGCCCCGCGGCGAACCACTCGCCTCCGCGTTCGGCGAGCCGCTTGCCGAGCCCGCTCACGTACGTGGGGATGGCGACCTCCGCGAGTCGCTCGCGTTCGCGCTTCTGCTCATCCCCTTTCATTCCGAACGAAGGACCCATGACCACGCTGAGGTGCTCGACTATGTCGCAGATCTCGTCGCACTGAGCGGCTTGCCAGGCGTCCTCCGGATAGAGCCCCGCCAAGCGCCCAGCCCAACGATTGATGGCGTTCGATTGCGTGAGTTTCTGACCATCCACTTCGATGACGGGCAAGCTGCCGAGCAGGGTGCTCGCCTTCATGGAAAGCCAGTCTTTGAACTGCACTCGCTCGTCGGTGAAAGGGATCCCAGCGGCGGTAAGCGCGATGCGAGTCGGTTCGGCGCGCCCTCCGTGGTTGTCGAAGTAGGTGATTTTGACGGAACTCGGACGGGAGGCGGCGCTAGTCATTGGGCGCAAGCTCTAGTACGGCGGACAGCGCGCAGCCAGATCTTCCGCCCTCGCCTCACCTGGGCCCAAGCACCGGTACCGACCCCGCCGAGGCTCGCGCGTCAAACCGAGGTCAACGCGCGGAGCGCGCAGTGATTTTCCCGGGTCTCAAGCGCGGTGCACCTGCAGCGATGACTGCAAGGATTCGATACTCCCGCCAGCGTCGTACTGGAAACGCACACGCAAATTGTCACCGGCTCGCACGGGGATCGGATGAGCGAGCGGTAAGGACAAATACGGCATATGCCAGTCGACAGATCGACATTCGCGGGGGAACAAGCCCACCGTATTTTTGGTGATGAAGCGCAAGGCGTTCACGCTTCCGGTTTGGTCAGCGGTGAGCAAGCCATCCACCGGGAACATATCGGGAAGCTCCTCGACGTAGTCGATGACCGAATAGATCTTCGGCTGCCCCATCTCGATGGTGTTGTCGCCCGCCGCACCGGCCTCCAAAAAGAAAGGCACCGGCGCGTAGTAGCCGTGAAAATCATAGCGTTGAAACACCAGCTGCACTGCCAGCAAGGTCGCCTCGGGAATGATCACGGGCACGCGCACCCCGAACTTTGCTTCATGCTGCGCCTTGAAGCGCTGTAGCACTTCGATTTGCTTCTCGCGGAGTAGCGCGGCGTGGAGCATCTCGCAGATGACGACGTCGGCCGGCTCTTCCGGCATGAACTGGCGCGCATCGCATTCAACCACCGTCACCTTGTCTAGCGCTCCGTTGGCAGCGAGCAGCCGTCGTGCGGCGGCCGCGACATGCGGAAGGCGCTCGACCATCGTCACCTTGCGCGCTCGCCGTGCGGCAAAAAAACTCATCACGCCGGTACCGCCACCGAGCTCTACGACATGACAATCGAGCGGCACGAGCTTTTCAATCGCCTCACGAAAAGGCGCCATGCGAAGCTCGTTGGCCAGCATTTGGCCATGGTAATGCAAGGGAATGAACTGGCCCAAGTGGGCGTCATCGTCGATTCTGTGGAGTGGGGAGACCTCGTGAGCGCGACGCGGGTGTGTGTGGGGACGTAGATCTGCGACCGCAAGTTTCATGGGCGACGGCGAAGCAAGGCGTGGGCCACGGCGCTCCAAGCGGCCGCGGCCTCGCGACACGCCAGTTCGGTCGATGTTTATCGTTGGCGAGCTTGCCGCCCGAACTGTCAACGCCTTGATGTGCGCGTCAGGCGCTTGACCTCGCAGCGAGGCTCTGTGCGGTGCGAAAGCCAAATTCAGCGTACCTTCGACCAAGGCGAGGAGTAGCGCGACATGTGGCTGGGTCCCGCGACGGGGACGCTGGGCCCCCCATTCCGTCACGAGAAACGCGCTCGATTCGCGTCCATCAAAAGCCACGCCGAAGGGCGCACTGCCCCCGCGGCCGCGCCCCCAATAACCCATAAAATGCAATAACTTACGCCGCCCATTCCGTTGCGCTCTGGGGACCACGCTCGTCGCGTTTTTTCGCTCCCCGCGCTTTACAAGTCACCCGCGCTGTTGCACGAACTGAAAGCCCGGCCCGCGATCAACTCCGAGGCCGAAACGCTAATGGAACGCCATGAATAGCCCCGCCAAGTTCGACGCTTACGCCGAGAGCTACGAGAAGCTCCACGCGGCCAACGTGGCGGTCACGGGCGAGGAGACCGGTTACTTCTCTCAATACAAGGTCGAATGCCTGAAGCGCGCTGGCGTCGATCCGGCCGGAGCGCTGCTCGACTTCGGCTGCGGCATCGGCAACGTGACCGAACGCCTCGTCGCCGCCTTCAGCAACGTGCATGGCTACGAGCCGTCGAAGCTTAGTGCGGAGAAAGCGCGCGAGCGGGTGCCCGGCGCTGTGATCCACGATAACCTCGACGAGGTACCCAAAGGCAGCTTCTCGACCGCGGTGCTCTCCACGGTGCTGCATCACGTGCCACCTGCAGAGCGGCACGGCGTTGTTTCTCAGATCTTCGAACGGCTCGCTCCAGGCGGGCGGCTCTTCATCTTCGAACACAATCCGTTCAATCCGCTCTCGCAGTACGCCGTCGCAACCTGTCCCTTCGACGACGATGCGATCTTGCTCTGGCCCTCAGAACAGAGGCGCCTACTTCGAGAAACGGGCTTCGAGGACGTGAAGCTCGACTACATCGTGTTCTTCCCGCGTCCGCTCTCATTCCTGCGCCCGCTCGAACCCCGCCTGCGCTGGCTCTTCCTCGGCGCGCAGACCATGGCTGTCGGGCGCAAGCCGGCGAAGTGAGCTCTTCGTAAGCCCATTTACCGGAACGAGCCGGCTAGTTTCGCGCGCGACCAGTCCCAGCGCGATTGGTTCCGGCGCGACTGCTCCGCGCCTGCTCGAGGGCGGCTTTGGCCATCGCCTGGGCTTTGCGCGTGCCGTGCTTCT
>JAEUAF010000708.1 GCA_019695485.1 Sorangium sp. | reverse complement strand
TGGAGTTGCAGTTGATTGTCCAGACGAGCCAGCACGGGAGCCAAGAATTCGAGCAGCTCGATCAACGTCGGCTTGAGATCGGATGAGGATCGATCGAACAGCACGTCCTTGCCGCCATCGAGAATGGTGATGAGCAGGCCGTCCTCAGTAACCGAGACGTGCACGTTCTTGGCGAGATCCTTGAGCTCCGGGTTCTCGTCGGTGGTGCGCTGCAAGCGCGCGCGCACGGCAAGCGCAATCTGCTCGAAGGCCGCCGTTTCGGGCTGCATCGTGGAACGACCGACGACGTCGAAGAAGGCTCGATCCTGGATACCAGAACCGCCGTTCAAGACGCTGGGCGCTCCAGAGAACATGCCGGTCCGGAAGTATTCGGAGAGCTTCTGGCGTGTCTCTTGGTCGGTCTGTGACAGAAGCCACATCACCATGAAGAGCGCCATCATCGCGGTCACGAAGTCGGCATAGGCCACCTTCCAAGCGCCACCGTGGTGCGCAGCGTGGCCTCGACCCTTCTTCTTGATGATGATGATCTTGGGGCCACCCGCCGGGGCTGCGCCGCCTTTCACGACTTGCCCTTCAGCTCGGCGAAGGCCTGCTCGAGTTCCGGCGTGGTGGGGCGCTCGTCAGAGAAGATCGCGCGGCGCGCGAATTCGATCGCGATCGCCGGGTTCACGCCACGAGCCGCAGCAACGACCGCTTCTTTCACGCAGTGCATGTAGCGGCCCTCAGCGGCAGATTGCATTTCGATGCTGTTCGCAACCGGCCCGACCACGCCGTAGCACAGCAAAATCCCCAAGAAGGTGCCGACGAGCGCGGCCGCCACGTGATGTCCAATCTCTTCGGGACCGCCGTTGAGATGCGCCATCGTGATCACGATGCCGAGCACGGCCGCCACGATGCCCATGCCGGGCAGCGCGTCGCCGGTGTTGCGGATAAGTCCAATCGGCTGAGCCTCTTCGTCGTGGTGCGTGTCGAGCTCGGCGTCGAACAACATGCCGAGCTCCTCCGCGGAGCAGCCATCGACGAGCTGCTTCAAGCCGTCGACCAGGAAGTCCATCGCGTGATGCCGCTTGAGCACCGACGGATACGCTTGGAAGATGGTCGAGCTGCCGCGCTCGCTGATGTGCGATTCGAGCGCCAACACACCCTCACGCCGAATCAGCGCGAGGATCTGGTAGAGCATCTTCAAGAGGTCGAGGTAGTCCTGCTTGACCGGCGAGTGGTTCGAAAAGCCCTTCTTGAACGCGGTCGTGACGCGCTTCATGACGCGCCCGGGCGCCGAGATCACCAACGCACCCAGGGCCGCACCGCCGATCACGATCAGCTCGTTCGGCTGGATCAGAACCGGCAGCGGGCCCCCGCCCATGAGGAACCCTCCGATCACAGAGACGAAGACGATGAGCAGCCCAAGCGGGGTCGACACACCCTGTTAGGCGGCCAAACGCGCGCTACCTTTAGCCTCGTCCGTCCCAGCTCGGGACGCTTGCGAAGCTCATCTGACCCAAGGTGCTCGCGGCGCGCAGGGCCACCGACATTGCCTCGGCCCGGGGACCTGAGTGCGCACTGTGCGCGGCATTCTCGCGTGAGCAGCGCGGAGAGACGCGGCATTCAGCTGGGCTTCGAGGTGCGCCGTGCTATCCACGCACAGTCGTGTCCCGCTCTGAGCTCGAAAAAGCCCGCCGCATCGTCGTTAAAATTGGCTCGCGCGCGCTGACCAGCGATGGCGCCCTCGTGCGACGCATCGCAGAGGAAATCGCGGAGCTCTTGAAAGCGGAGCGCTCCGCCGTGCTGGTCTCGAGCGGCGCGATTGCGCTCGGCTGGGGTCGCCTCGGCTACCACTCGCGGCCGAAAGAGGTGGCACGCATGCAGGCTGCTGCCGCGGCGGGCCAGAGCGTGCTGATGCGGCGCTACGACGAAGCCTTCGCGCAGCTCAACATCACCTCGGCCCAGGTGCTGCTCACCTACGCCGACCTCGCCGATCGCGAACGCCTCAACAACGCACGTGAAGCCTTCGCGGCCTTGCTCGAAGCGGGAGCGGTCCCCATCGTCAACGAGAACGACACCGTCTCGACGGAAGAGCTGCGCTTCGGAGATAACGACCAGCTCGCCTCGATGGTCACGCCCTTGGTTGGGGCCGACGCGCTGGTGCTGCTGACCGACGTCGAAGGCGTGCTCGATCGCCATGGCCGGCGCATCCCCACGCTCGCCGGCAACGAACCGATCGAGCTCGTCGGCGAGACCCGGGATCGCGTCGGCACGGGCGGAATTCAGAGCAAGGTCGACGCAGCGCGTAAAGCCACCCGCTCCGGAGCGGCCGCCGTGATTGCCCCCGCGACGCGCCCGGGGGTTTTGGCCGGGCTTTTCGCGGGCGAAGATATCGGGACCTTCTTCCCGCGCCGCGGTTTGCCGCTGCGCGCTCGCAAGCACTGGATTGCCTATACCCTGCGGCCGCGCGGCGCGATGGTGCTCGACGAGGGCGCCGCCCAAGCCATGCGCGCGGGGAAAAGCAGCCTGTTACCCATCGGAGTGCTGGGGGTGCGGGGCGAATTCAACCCCGGGGATGCGGTGCGCCTGCTCGCACCCGACGGCTCGGAAGTGGGGCGGGGCCTGACCCAACTCGGCGCCCTCGACGCGGCCCGCAGCGCCGGAAAGAAGGGCGATGAGCTGGCTCTGCTCTTCGGACACGCGCGCGGAGACATCGTGGTCGTGCACAAAGACGACCTCGTGGTCGGCGACTGACGCGCTGTAACAGCACGCGTCACGCACCTTGAGCGCCCATGTAGGCGCTCCCACATCGTCAAAATCTTCCGAGTACGGCGAAGAAAAATCGACGGCGCGAACCCAAGCTGCGACAATCGCGCGGAGTCGGAAACAACCGAGCGAGCGTGGTGTCGGAGCAGCCTGACCTAACGGCAACGGATCCCGAAAGCACTCGAGTGCCAGCGACCCGCGTCCATCGCTCGTCTCGCCCTTCCGCGCCAGCGCGTGCCAGCGCGCTCGCGTGCGCGCTCGCCGCAACCGCATGCGCGACGTTCGGTCTGCGTCCGCCTCCAGAACCAGAACCAGAGCCCGCCAACGCTTCCGCGGAAGATCGGCCCTCAGTGCTGCCGGCGCCGGAGTTGCGCTTCGCGGGTGAGGATGACTTCGCGGTGCGCATCGTGACCGGCTCGGTGACGTGCACGGGTTCGCTGGTCGCGGACGATCGCGTGCTCACCGCGCATCACTGCGTCAGCGGGCGCTCAGCACAGGGTGAGATCGAAGAGCGCGAAGTCGATCCCGCGGCCATCCACGTTGAACTCGGAGGCGACGTCTTGCCGTGGGGTGAAGTCTCCGTGCGCGCCGTCGTGACGCCCAACTGCGGCCACGCGGGCGGTGACGGCGATCTCGCGATTTTGGTGCTGACCCGCAAGCTACATGGCATTCCGCTGCGCGGGGTGGAGCTCGATCAGGCGCCCGTCAAAGGCGACGCGCTGGTGCCGATCGGGTTTGGGCGCTGCGCGGACGCCAGCGACGGCATCTATCGCAAACGGCGCGCTGGCTCGCCGGTGCGCAAAGTGCTCGACGGCCACCTCGAGCTCGATGCCGCGATTTGCCCGGGCGACTCGGGAGGACCCGCGCTGAGCGAAGCCACCGGTAAGATTGTCGGCGTGGTCTCGCGCAGCGTCATGGACAGCAGCGAAGCCACGCTTGGCGCGACCGAGCTGGCACGCCTCGACGCGTTCCGCCCGCTGTTCGCCACAGCCGCCCAGGTCTCCGCGGGTACCAGCCTGGCCGAGCTTCCACCCGTGGAATGCCGGGCCGTTGCTAGCGCCAACGCGCAGCGCGCCAAGTCGACCGCGAGCCTCGCAAAGTCTCGCTAGGCAAGGCCTGACCATGCCCGGGCGGCACGTTGCCAGCGCTCGGTGCACACTAGCGACGTGCGTGACCTGCTGCTGCTAGCTGCTCTCGTCGTCACCCTGCTCGAAGCCGGGCTCGCCCTACTCAACCTGCGCCACCTGGCTCGCAAGGGACACCAAGTACCGCCAGCGCTGACGGGCGCGATCGACGCCGCCACGCTCGAACGCGCCAACCGCTACACGAAACACCGCCAGAAATTCGGCCTCGTGAGCACGCTCGCCTCGCGCGGTGCGCTGTTGCTGGTCGTGTTCGGCGGCGGCTTGGCGGCGTATGATCGCTGGCTCCGCGCCCATCTGACGTCGTTCACCTGGCTCAATCTGGTGTTCGTCCTGGGCGCGGCGCTCGGCGTCGGGCTTTTCTCGGTGCCCTTCGCGCTGTATGGGAAATTCGTGATTGAAGCGCGGCACGGCTTCAACCGCATGAGCTTCGGCATGTGGCTCGGCGACTTCGCGAAAGGAGCGGCGCTCTCGCTCGTGCTGCTCAGCTTGTTGACGCTGGGCGCGTTGCAGCTCGTGAGCGCTTCACCCGAGCATTGGTGGCTCTGGGGCTGGGCGCTGCTGCTCGCCGTGAGCGTGCTGTTGACGCTACTCGCGCCTCACCTCATCGAGCCCTTGTTCATGAAAGTCTCGCCGCTGAGCGTGACCGGGCTCGAGCCTGAGATTCAGGCGCTCGCGGAGCGCGCGGGCGTGCACGTGCGCCGCGTTTTTCAAGTAGATGCCTCGCGGCGCAGCGGGCACTCGAATGCGTATTTCACCGGCATCGGCCCCGTAAAGCGCGTAGTGTTGTTCGACACCCTGCTCGCTCAGATGAGCCACGGCGAAATTCTGGCCATCCTTGCCCACGAGCTCGGCCACTGGAAGCACCGCCACATCTTGAAGCGCCTGTTCGTGGGACAAGCGCTGGCGCTCGCGACTTGCTACGCCGCGTTCGTCGCTGTCACACGCGCCGATGTTCCAGCGTGGATTTTCGCGCAGCAAGGCAGCCTCGGTCTGCGCGTGGCCGTGGTCGCCTTCGCGCTCGGACTCATCGATGCAGTGATCGCACCGCTCTTCAGCTACTGGTCGCGCCAGCAAGAACGCGAGGCCGACCGCTTCGCGGCGAACCTGACCCAGAACGCAAGCGCACTAGCCACTGGGCTCGCCAAGTTGGCGCGGGAGAATCTGTCGAACCTGCACCCGCACCCGTGGGTGGCGGCCATTTACGGCTCGCACCCGCGAGTCAGCGAGCGCGTGGAAACGCTCACGCTGCTCGCCGCGCGCGAAGCCAGCTGAGCGCGCCCAGTAGGCCGCCGTGTGCCGCTGAATTTTGGGCCTTTCAGCGCGCGTTCTATCCGCGCTACGCTGGGCGTTCATGCGCAAGCTGTGGCGCTTCCTCGTAACTGTCGTAGTCGTGCTCGGCGTGCTGATGGGCATCGCGCGTGCCATTGCGCTGCGCGCGTGGCGAGTACCCGACAATGACCCCTACCTCGAAGCATCGATCTCGCCGACCCTACGCGGCGGCGACCTGATCTTGCTCTGGCGCTGGAGCCCGCCGCACACGGGCGACCTCGTCTTGTGCCCCGAACCGAAGCGCCCCGACCGCGTCGTGATCGGACGCATCGCCGCCGTCGAAGAAGAGACCATCGAAGTCAACGGAGCCACGGTCACCTTGAACGGACATCGCGTCCAGGTCGACGACGCCTGCTACGAAGGCAAGTTCACCTCACGCGATCCCGAAACCCACATCCCGGTCGAGCAGCGCTGCGAAATCGAGGAGCTTGGCACACGCCTCCACCAACGCGGCGACGTCACCGACACGCCACCCGAGAAAGTGACACTCGGCCCCCTCGAGCGCGGCCAGATATTCCTGCTGAGTGACAACCGCCAATACCCCTACGACTCGCGAGAGTTCGGACCCGTCGATCGCACGACATGCAAGGAAACCGTCGTCTTCCGGCTCGTCAGCGCGGCTGGTTTCGGCGACGTGGCGAGCCGACTCACCTTCCTCCACTGAGACCAGTTAGAGGAGTAGAGACGGACAAATTCGACCCAAGGGCCGGCAGCCGCGAGAGTTGACCGCGCTGCGCGGAAGACGCTAATTTTGGCGACTATGCCTGGGCTCGGACACGAAGTCGGCCTGGTGTGCGGGCACTGCGAAGCCTTCGCCCCATGGGGCAGCGCTTTGTGTGCGTGCGGCCGCTCGTTGACCCTGGTTCACGCCCCAGCCTCACTGCGTCCCGAGAAATCCCGTTCCCAAGCGCGGGGAATTGTTGGAGGCTCTTGGCACGACAGCCCGCCGCCCGACCCGCGCCCAACCGGCCCGGGAGCGACGCGCGCTCAGGAGACGGTAATGGATCAAGCCAGGTACTTCGTGTGTGAATCGTGCATGACGCCCGTACCGAGCGGCCACAAATTCTGTGGTCGTTGCGGCGCCGGAGTGCCCGACAACGTGATGCACCTCGAGTCGCACTTCTACAGCGACATGCAGGATCCAGCGAAGGCGCGCCTGATCCTGATTCGCGGCGAAGGCATGGACGGCCTCTCGTATCACCTCAAGGCCGACCAACACATCGTAGGCCGCCAGGGCCAAGTCGAGTTTCCGGACGACCCCTTCGTCTCGCCGCGCCACGCGAACTTCTTCTACCGCGACGACCGACTCGTGGTGCGCGACGAAGGCTCCGTCAACGGCGTGTACTTTCGCGTACGCGGCACAATCGACCTCGCGCCCGGCGATCAACTGCTGGCGGGCGAACAAGTGTTTCGACTCGACCCGACACCGCGCGCCTCGGACGGCGCCGATCCCGACGGCACCTTCTTTTACTCCTCACCGAAGTACCCGAGCGCGTTCCGCTTGAACCAAGTCCTCGAAGGCGGCGCGACCGGCATGACCGTCTGCGCGCGCGGCAACTCGCTCGTCGTGGGCCGCGAAGACGGCGACCTCAACTTCCCGGGCGACGTCTTCATGTCGGCCAAACACTGCACCGTCGAAGAAAAAGAAGGCCGCTTCACCCTCACCGACTTCGACACCAAAAACGGCACCTACGTCCGCATCAAAGCCGAGAAAGCCCTGACCCAGGGCGACTACGTCTTCATCGGCAAACGCCTGCTGCGCGTCGAACTCAACGTAAACTGATCCCGACCGGCGCATCCCCCTCCAGCACGCTGGACGGGGGATGAACCCCGGAGCGACGCTCGTCAGTTCAGCCACGGCCGTTTGCGACGCTCCCTTCGCGGCGCGTCGCGACCACCAAGGCGCGCGCAAATCACGCCGACCTCGTCGAGTTCACGCAAACCCGGTGCGCAATAAGCGCAAGGCCGCCCGAGAGCGACGGCGATGCGGGCGCGATGGGCGCAAGGCCACACGCGGGCGACGGCGACGCGTCTGCGATGCGCGAAGGCCAGCCCGGAGGGCGCGGCGGTCCAGGCGCGATGCGCGAAGGCCAGCCCGGAGACGATAGCGATTGGTGCGCAATGGGCGCAGGCCAGCCCGGAGGCGACGGCGATTGGTGCGCAGTGGGCGCAGGCCAGCCCGGAGGCGACGGCGATTGGTGCGCAGTGGGCGCGGGCTCTGGGGAGGGCACGGCGATGTGTG
>JAEUAF010000340.1 GCA_019695485.1 Sorangium sp. | reverse complement strand
TCTGTTCCGTTTGCCTCGTGGCACACCCTGTGCTCTGTAAGAGCCGCTGTGACTCAGAGAGCGGTTCTTTTCGTAGCGGCGGTGCTGGCGGCCGGAACGGTCTGCCCCTTGGTGGGGGCGCAGACTGCGATGCCTGTAAATTTGAGCCCCAGCAGCGCTAATCCCACGATCCTGCGCACGGTAAACCGCGCCAACATTATGACTAACGTCATCACGTACGCGGATTGCGTGGCAGACGACACGCTGGGATTCAGTCTCACCGGGTCCTTAGACCTAACCAACTCGCTCGCTGTGTACGCGGGGACGTCGACCGGAGCCGACTGCTCCTCGGACGCCTCGCGGATGCTCGCTGGTGTCGTCCCGACGCAGTGCTGGCTAGTCGACTCACACTCGCCACAAGTGGTTGCAGGGAACCTGAATCCGATCCCCGTCAAGCAGGTGCTGCCTCACCAGAGTGGCGACATTAAAAGCACCACCTACGACGGAATGCTGGCCGATTGTGACACGCTCGCCGACCCCGACAACGTGGTCGGGCACGGAACACTCAATCTCTACTTCTTGTCAGAGAATGGAGCGAGCACGGCGGCATACACTAAGACAGGTATTACCTACGACTTGCAGGGCCCTGCGCAGCCCGGCAACGTCATCCCCGGTCCGGGCGATACTCGTCTCTTCCTCAAGTGGACGGCGCCAACGAATGACGTGTTGAGCGGCTATCACCTCTATTGCGAACCCCAAAGCGGAGACACCTGCGACTCCACCACTTTCACGCCAGGCAAGGTACCCCCAAAGAAGCTGCCTGCTACGGTCAAAACGGGCTCAGCCAGCGCAACATCGACCGAGGGTTCAGTCAGTGGACTTACAAACTACACCCCCTACGTGTGCTTCGTTGCCGGCTACGACGGCTACTTGAACGACGGGGCGCTTTCGGAGCCCGTATGCAGCGCGCCCCAAGAGGTCAACGGCTTCTTCAACGTCTACCGCGCAGCGGGCGGCAAAGGCGGGGGTGGTTACTGCGCTTTTGGGCGAAGCAGCAACGCGAGCGGTGCCCTGGTGGGGCTCGGCCTCGCGGGCGTTTGGCTCACTCGCCGCCGTCGCGGGAGCCGGGCATGAAGATTTGGGTTGGAGCAGCCGCTCTGGTCTGCTCGTTCGTGGCGCCCCGCTTAGCTCGCGCCGATACGCACGACGAGCTCGGGCACTACGAGCGCTATCGGCGCGCTAACGAGACTCCCCAAAACGTGGCGATCGAGCTGCGCTTTGGTCACTACCACCCCGAGGTCGACGACGGCCTGAACGGCACCCCCTACGACACCACGTTCGGGAGCAAGAAGCGTTACTTCATGGGGCTCGAAGTAGACTGGCAGGTCTTGCGGATCCCTGGCTTTGGAACCTTCGGCCCCGGGGTGGGGATTGGCTACACCAAGGCTACCGGTAAAGCCCCCTTCAAGGACGGCAGCGGAATTTCTGACCAGGACACCGCGCTCGCGGTAGTGCCTATGTACGCGGTCGCCGTGTTGCGCGCCGACGTGATTGCACGGGAAACGCTCGTTCCGTTGGTGCCTTACGTCAAAGCCGGGCTCGGGTACGCGCTCTGGTCGGCGAGCGACGCCGGCATCGCGTCACGCGACGCCAACGGTGTCATCGGCCATGGGCACTCCTACGGCTATCACGTGGCCCTTGGTGGCATGCTGATGCTCGATGCGTTCGATCGGGCGGACGCTCGGGCCGCGGACTCGAGCATCGGCCTCAACCACTCCTACATTTTCGCGGAGTGGTTCAAGAGCAAGCTCGACGGCTTCGGCTCGACCGACCGGATGAGCGTCGGCACCAGCAGCTGGGCCGCCGGCCTCGCCATGGAATTCTAGGCGAGGCCCTCGCAAGCCACGCGAGCTCCTCGCATGGCGACGCGCCCAAACGCCAACCTCGGCGGGCTGGCCCGCGCTCCCCGCGATTCCTCCAAAGGCCGCAGCGTGCCCCGGAGGCAATCGCCTGACTCAACCGGCGCGGAGCAGGCGATCGATGTGCTTGCGCTCCCAGGCGACGGCTTGTTCGTAGCGGCGGAACTCCCGCTCGCGCCGATTGAACTCCGGGGAGTGGAGGCTCGCTGGGCCGCCCCCGCGCAGCGCAGGAACGACGTGGTGAAGGAGCTCGTGATAAACGATGAAAGATACGAAGTAGCGAGGCACCCAGGGCTTGTCGAGCACCGGGTGCACGCGCACCAAGCGCTCCACCGCGCTGTAGCTCCCGAGCTTGATGCTCTTGCGTGCCCGGGCTTGGCTCGTACGCCGACCCCAGGTCACCAGCACGTCCGAGAGCGTGCCGCCAAAGTAGTCTTCGTTTAGCTCCGCAAGGATTGCGACCAGGTCATGGCGCTCCCCCCGGGTCTTCAGTGGACCAGGTACCGGTCGCGAAGCCCGGATGCGATGCAGATTCTGATCGATGTACTCGCCGACGATCTGGGACGCCTCGCGGTTGCTGTGCACCACGTAGCCAACCAGGGCGTCCCGCACTCGGTCGGGCGCGCCTAGGAACATCATGTGCACGCGCACCCGCAGCGAGCCTCGGCTCCGACTGTGGGTAACCATCCGACGTCGGTTGTCGGTCACCGCGAGCTGCACGGAGCCGCCGAACGCTGCCATGAAGCGACGCTCGAGCGCCTGACGAGCCCCTTCGTGCACGAAAATTTGCGCCCCGCCCGGTGTGAGCAGCGGAAGCTGCGAGGGCACCACCCGCGGATCGGGTACGCGCAACACGGCGGTGGCCATGCGAGGCGCAAGCCACGGACGCACGCGACCTTTGCGCGTTGCCTTCGGGGCTGAGATCCAGGGGAAACCGAGCTGAGGAGTCATAGGAGCGGCGGGCTCGTTAATTGGCACTAGGGGCTGGGGTCCGTAGCGTCAAGGAACAGCATAAACCGATGTAATATCAATCGGTTACAATGTTTTGACCCCCCGGTCTCCATGCCCAACCTAAGTGCCCGTTCTGAATGGGATTCCAGCAGCTCGGCCCAAGAAACATCGAGGGAAAGCTGCCATGGGGGTTCGCCCCCTGCGCGCAGAAAAACCCAAAAATCACAGCAGGTTATCCACAGATAGCCCGCTCGGACAGGCCCTCCGGAACCCAGAGCGCTGCCGTTCTGCGGTGCGAAGACACACCACGAGGGACGCTCACGACACTGCGAGCTAGACCCGTCACTGAATTAACGACCACGGCTCGATGCCGTACGCAGGCACCACGCGCCAACATGGTCGCGTGCCTGGGTGGTTCAGACGGTCGCCCAGTTCTCAGCTCGGACGCGGACCTGGAGGGCGGCGAGGCTCGCCCGCAGTGCCGTTCACCGGCGCCTTGGCAGCGGTGTCCGCCGGCACATCAGCTTTTCCCTTTGGGGCCTCAGCTGTCTTGACCTCGGCGACAGGGAGCGGCGGATCGCCGGGCCGACGCAGCCCATGTTGAGCCAGAACGCGCTGTTCGAGCTTGTCGATGAGCGCAGGGTGCTGCTCCAAGTAGGTGCGAGCATTGTCTCGCCCCTGGCCAATCCGCTCCCCGTCGAGCGAGAACCAGGCGCCGCTCTTCTGAACGAGGCTCGCGTCCACCGCGAGATCGAGCACCTCGCCTGAGCGGCTCACGCCCTGTCCGTAGAGGATGTCGAATTCCACCTCGCGAAAGGGAGCGGCGAGCTTGTTCTTGACCACCTTCACGCGGGTGCGGTTGCCGACCACGACCGGCTCTTTGCCCTCGGCGCCCGCCTCTTTGATGGCACCAATGCGCCGCACATCCAAACGCATAGAAGCGTAGAATTTGAGGGCATTGCCGCCCGTCGTCGTTTCCGGACTACCAAACATCACGCCGATCTTCATGCGGATCTGATTGGTGAAGAAGATCATGCATTGCGAGCGTGAGACCGAGCCGGTCACCTTGCGCAACGCCTGACTCATGAGGCGAGCCTGCAGACCGACGTGGGAATCCCCCATGTCGCCCTCGATCTCGGCCTTGGGCACCAAGGCCGCCACGGAATCGATCACGACCAAGTCGACCGCGCCCGAGCGCACGAGCATGTCTGCAATTTCTAGAGCCTGCTCGCCATAGTCTGGCTGACTGATGAGAAGCTCGTCCGTTTTGACGCCGAGCTTGCGTGCGTAGGTCACGTCGAGCGCGTGCTCGGCGTCGATGAAGGCAGCGACCCCACCTTGGCGCTGAACGCTCGCGATGGCGTGCAGGGTCAGCGTGGTCTTACCGCTCGACTCCGGCCCGTAAATCTCGACGATGCGCCCGCGAGGGTAACCACCGATTCCGAGCGCGAGATCGAGACCCAAAGAACCAGAGGGAACGACCGCAACGTCGCCTCCGATCTTCTCGCCATCCTTCAGGCGCATGATCGCGCCGTCGCCGAACTCTTTCTGGACACTCGCGATCGCGAGCTCCAGCGCTTTGCCCTTTTGCTTATCGTCCAGCACGCTCATGGTGACCTCTTACCCTCTCGGGCGGTGACTCGTGAGGGGATTAGTACTGCTCGGCTGTTCAGATGTCAACGAATCGGGGCGCTCTCCCCGGACAGCTCCGATCCTACCCCAGCTACCGGCCCACTGGTCAGTCGTCACGATTCGGCTTCCCGTCGTCCGGCGCCAGGCGACGCACTTCGATGCGCTCGGCGCGACGCGCGCTGGCCCGGGTCACCGTGAAGCGGTGCCCTTCCCATTCCACGCTGTCCCCCACGCGGGGGACGCGGCCGACCAGGTCTGCGACGAAGCCTGCGAGCGTCACCATGTCGCTCTCCTCTTCGATGCCGAGGAGCTCGAACACTTTGCGCGTCTCGGCCGAGCCACGACAGGAATAGAAGCCCGGCCCACGCCGAACGATGCTCGGATCGACGCGGTCACTTTCGTCCTCGATTTCACCGACGATCTCCTCCAGCACGTCCTCGAGCGTGATGATGCCCTGCGTGCCGCCGTACTCGTCGACGACGATCGCCATGTGACGCCGCTCCTCCTGGAACGTGCGTAGTACCCGCTCGAGCGGTGCCGAGGTCGGAACCACCAGCAGCGGGCCAGCGAGCTCTGGGAAATCGACGACGTCGTTCTGCTCACGTAACGCGAAGAACAGCTCCTTTGCGAGCACGATGCCTTCGACTTTGTCGAGGTTGCCGTCGGCGGTGTACGGAAAACGGCTGTGGCCGGAGCGCTTGATGATGCGCAAGTTCTCCTCCAGCGTGAGCTCCCCGGAGAGAAACACGACCTGCGAGCGCGAAACCATCACATCGTAGGCGGTGAGCTCGCGCAAGCGCGCAGCGCCCTCGATCATGTCCGCCATGCGTCCGCCTAGTGCGCCTTCGGTGCGGCCCAGAGCGACCAGCAAACGAATCTCGTCGATCGACGTCGCCGGCGCTTGCCGCCCACCGCGCAACAGCTTGGCGAACAAATTCGCCACGAAGATCAGCGGCTTTAGCACGAAGACCAGGCCACTCACGCCATAAGCCACCGGTACCGCAAACTGCGGGATGAAGGTGACCCCCAGTGTTTTCGGCACGATCTCCGAGAACACCAAGACCAACAGCGTGAAGACCAGCGAGAACACCCACAGCGAGTGCTCACCGAACACGTCGACGAACATGGCGCCGCTGAACGACGCGCCCACCGTATGCGCGACGGTGTGAAAGGCCACGATGGCCGCGATCGGAATCTCTACCTCGCGCTTGAACTGACGCAGGATGCGCCCGGCGTAGGATTTTCCGAGCGCTTGGATTTGAGCGTGCGAAATGCTGAGTACGACCGATTCGGCGATCGAACAGGCAAAGGAAACCGAAAGCGACCAGAGAACGGTGAGCGCTAGTGTCAGCATCAAATTGGCGCGGACCCTGCGCGCGCGCCGGCGAGCTTAACGCACAAGTCCGAGCGAAGGGATGGCGAGCCTCGATCTCTCCGCTTTGTCCCAAGTTCTCGCGCAGATATGAGGCGCCGCGCGGCGACTGAGGGCAGCGAAAGCCGAGGCCTGCGCGCTAACCCGCGCGCTCCGCTTGCCACGAGCGCGCGGACTTTGTCGCCGCTTGCTGTCCGGCCTGCGCCTCCCGCTCTGACGGCGAAAGGCGCGGCGAGTGCGCGCTTTGGCTCACGCGCGGCGCTGGGCGCCGGCGAGCTGCTGCTGCTGTTGCTGCAAGTACTGGGCGACCATGCGTGAGCGCTCGATGGCAAACTGCTTGACCTCGCGGTTCTGCGAACCGGCGAGTGCGTTCAGGAGCTTGGTGACGCGGTCGAGCTGGCGCTTCTGGAACAGCGCCTCGAAGTAGTTGTGCGCGAGCCGCACGTCGTTCGCCATCTTGGCTTCGTGGCGCGACAAAAGCTCGATGACCTTGTCGAGATCGCCATTCTGACCGTAGAGCGCCGAAAGGCAGATCAGCGCCAACGGATCGCCGTCGTTGCGTTCGACGGCTTTCTTCGCCCATTCGAGCGCCTTGTCGCGGCGGTCTTCGGCACCCGCGTAGATGCCTTGCACGGCGATGAACGGCGCGGCCGTCTTGGCGTTCGCCTCACGATTCGCGAGCTCGACCACCGCCCGCTCGGCGGCTTCGTCGCCGTCCTTCTTTTGAACCTCGGTGAACAGGAACGCCCAAGCGTCGACGCTGTTTGGTGCGATGGAGATGGCCTTTTCGATCAGGCTGCGTCCCTCGGCCTGGTTGCCTTTGCCGAAGTTCGCCTTGGCCAGGTGAAGCGCGGGGAACGGGTTGTCCGGCAGCAGATTCTGCGCGCCTTTGAGCGTGCCCTCGGCCTTGTCCCATTTCTCCTGACGAATCTGAGTCACGCCGAGCGCGAGCCAATCCTCACCCGTGCCGCCCTTGGCCACGATCTTGGCGAGCACTTTCTCGGCGTTCTCGAAGCGCTCGTACTTCATCAGCTCTTGTGCATAAAGGCGGGCGCGATTCAGATCCTCCGCGTCTTCCTGCCAATGCTTTTCGAGGCCGCCGAGCAGATCTTCCAAGCCGATGGCGATTGGGCGCCCGTCGGCGTCTTGCACTTGGACCGCAGGGCCATTGAAACCGAGCAGCTCCCACATGCGATCGACCTCGATCGCGACCGGCCCCTTCTTGATCGCATCCGACAGCTCGTCGGTCGGCTTGGAGAGCGGAAGCACGATGAGCGCATTGCCGGGAACACCACCGGGGAACGCACTCACGGGAGCGACGATGGCCGCGCCTCCCTGCAACTGCAGGTTCGGCTGTCCGTTATTGGGTCCGCTCGGAGGATTGGGCTGGCTCATGGAGACGAGTCACTTTCTTCTGCGTAACGCACACGTGGTGGCGAGTGGCCCCCGTCTCGCACGCCGAAAGTCGGAGCGGACGAGAGCGCTGGGCGGTACTAGCAGCGGGCCGTGACCCCGGCAATATGGAGGCTTTCCGAGCCTGCCAAGCGCGCACAATCCGGCCCCACGCCCGCAGTTACTTTGACAGCACCCGCTGATTGTCGCATTTCGATGTCATGCCGCCTCGCCTTCGACCCGCAACCGTCGAGTCCCCTAGGCCCGTGAGTTCGCGAAGCGCCTCGCGCACGCGCGGGAAGCGTCTCCTTCTTCTGGCCACGCTTTCGCTCGGCGCCGCGGCGTGGACGCGCAACGCCGCGGCCGACACCCTGATCATCAACCGCCCCGGCTATCACCAGCGCTACAACTTCGAAGCGGAGCCGCATCTTTTGCTCGGCTTCATCGACCCGCCGGGCGCGGCGCACGGAACAGGGCTTGGCGTCGGCTTCCGCGGCACCGTGCAAGTCCTCGAGAACGGCTTCGTGCCGAAGATCAACAACAGCATCGGTATCGGCTTCGGGCTCGACGTCGTCCACTACGGCTACGGCGGAGCCTACTGCGCCGATCCAACTCCCGCGGGTTGTCGGCGCTACGACGATGCGCGTGCTGTCGACTCGTGGTGGCTGCCCGTGGTGATGCAGTGGAACTTTTGGCTGAGCCGAAACTGGTCCGTGTTCGGTGAGCCCGGCATGGCGCTACGCTACGAGACCAACGTCGGTGGGCTCCACCAGCTGCGCCCCGAGTTTCTCCAGTTCTACCTGGGCGGGCGCTATCATTTCGCCGACACGGTGACGCTCACCATGCGCGTCGGCTACCCGACGTTCAGCGTGGGCGTGTCGTTCTTGTTGTAGGGCGCAGAAGGCCCGCTCGCGGGCCCCCGCCTGGCGCCGCGCGAGCTCCTTGGTCCGAGAATCGGCGACCGCTCGCTTACGCGAACGAAAAGCGAAGCTCGTGGTCGCACACCTTGAAGATGTCGCCGTTGCTGATGGCGCGGCGCTGCACGCGCTGCCCGTTGTATTCGACGCCGTTCGTCGAACCCATGTCGACGATGTAGTACTGGCCGTTCGAGAATTCGATCATCGCGTGCTGACGCGACACGTTCGGATCCTTGATGGTCAGATCGCTCGACTGCTTACCGCGACCGATGATGAAGCGGTCCTTGTTCACAGAGAACACCTCGCCCTGATAGTGAATCGAGAGCGTGCCGCTCGAGGCGGGCGCGGGCCGCGCGCCACTCCCGCCGCCACCGGGTAGCGGCGGCAAACTGCGCGGCGCAGCCATTGGCGGCGGGGCGCCTGGCGGACGACGCGCCGCGGGGGGACCACCCGGAGGCGCAAGTGGCGGCGGAGGCGGAGG
>JAEUAF010000275.1 GCA_019695485.1 Sorangium sp. | reverse complement strand
TCCCTAGTCGGCCTCGACCGCGCCGCTGCCAAAGCAGCATTCGCCGGCTTCCTCAGCGGCAAATCCTTCCGCGGCAACCAAATCGAATTCATCAACCTAATCGTCAATCACTTGACCGAACAGGGTGTGATGGGGGCAGAGTTGCTCTACGAATCGCCGTTCGTCGATCTCGCACCGAGCGGCCCCGAGCACCTGTTCAGCCCCGCACAGGTGCGAGAGATTGTTGCGGTACTGGAGCAGGTGCGCGCGGCGGCGATCGCGGGGTGAGGCGGTGCCGACAACCTACCTGACGCAGCCGGCGATGCCGGTTTTGCCGTTCACTACGTTGAGGTTCCACTCGCTGAAGTCGCTGCTGTCATCTAGCCAGATGCCGTCGTTGTAGTCGCTGGTGGTGAAGTGCCCGCTGAGCTTTTTGAGGGCGCACGCCCAGCCGCCGGGGTTATTGGCCTGGATCGGCAGCGGCGGGGGGGTTGCGCCGTCGACGGCTGTTCGAATGTGATCGAACGCTGCAGCAACGGGAACGTCGACGCAGGTGGCGAAGGCGACTGTGTCTTTGCCTACCTGGTTGCCATCGAGGAGCCAGTTCGTCCCGCTCAGGCGCACTTGAACCGAATCCAAGCCCCCGGTGAAGCCGTTGATGTTGCGTACGCCGGCGAGGAAGCAGCGTCTCGTCGCGCCGCTGCCGAGGCTCGTGGGCGGATGGTCGGCGAACCATTGAAACGTGTTGGCGGTGGCGTTCGGCGTCGAGATGCACACGGCCGTGCCGCCGAGCGGGTGCGAGTTGTTGGTGGTCACCTGTAAACCCCATTGGCTGCCCGATTTCAGCACCGATACCTCGGAGTAGAGTCCGCTGCTGCTCTGCAGGTTACCCCAGACTCCGGCGAGGAAGCAGGTGCGGTCCTTGACGGGTCCGAGTGGGAGCTGGCACGGGTTCGTGCTGCAGCCCCAGGACCAGATCCCGAAGGAGCTCACCGCTTGCTCGGCCTTGCTCGGCGTGACTTCTCCCGGATCGCCCGGATCCGTCTGCGCGACGCAGCCGGCTCCCGCAAACGCCAACGCCACGACCATGCACGAACCGATCGACGCTTTCTTCATGGGGATCTCCTGGGGTGGGGGGCACGTGCGCTCAACGGCGCGCGGTTCCACTCGTGAACCGATCTCAAAGGCTAGTCGTCTCGGTCGTGCTCAGTCTCTAGTCATTTGGTTTTGGCGTATTCAGTGTTGTCGAGTCGGCGGCGTCTTCGTCCAGGCTCGCTGCTTCCGTTACCCGTTGGTAGCCCGCAAGCCCGATGCGACGCAGCGTTTCGATGTTCCGGTTGTAGATCAGCGAGGCGTCCGGAAACGCGGCCACGGCGCGGTCGACGCTGGTCTCGCGCAGCAGGTGGAGTGTCGGGAACGGCGAACGGTTGACGCAGTTGGCGGGGTCGTCCGGGCGGTTTCCGGAGAAGCGGAACTGTGGGTGAAAGCTCGCCACTTGAAGCTCGCCCGCGAGGCCGAGCGCCTCCACGGTGGCGTCGGCTTGCGCAGCGAAGTCGTTGTGGTCGAGGAAGTCGGTGAGCACCCACGGATTAATCAGCAGGGTCGTATCGATCTCGCCCGGGTCCGTTGCGTGCAGGAACTCGAGCTCACGCGACAACTCCGCTTCCAGCGCTTCAGCCGTGAGCGACTGACTCACCACATAGCGAATTAGCCCTCCTCGATAGACCGCCCTCGCAAATGGGCACAGCGAGAGCCCGATCACGACGCGCTCGATCCAATGCCGCGTCGCCTCGAGCACGGCGCTCTCTTCGAGCGGGGGCACGAGGTCCATGGCTAGCTTCGTAGCCGCGGAGGCTCGGGGCGGCTAGGCGCGCCCGCGAAGGCCGTGAGCGTGTCCCGTTCTTTTTGGGGAACACGGGAGCGCGCTCGCTGTCGGACCCAGGCAGAATCGGCAGCTCTCCTCTTCGAGGAAGCGGCGCCGTTCTGCTCGGCTTCGCTCATCCACGGAGGTTTGCGTGAAACATCCCGCGCTTGCGGTTGTGTGTGCTTGTGCTCTGTTCTCCGCGCTGTCGGCGCACATCGACGTTGCGTCGGGGCGCCCCGCGCTTGGCGAGGCTCGCGCCGCGCAGACCGAGCTCGACTGCGTGCGTTTCGAGAAGACCCAGGCGGGCAAGCGCATCGAGCTCTTGGCGCGCAGCGCGTGCGAAAAGAAGCTCAGCTGCACGCTCGGCTGGGTGGTGCGCTGCGAAGATCGCGACGGCAAGGCGAGCTCGATCAGCCGCCAATCGACACGCTTCGAGCTCGGCGCGCAAAGCACGCAGAATCTCACTTTGTCAGCGGAGTCGTGCTCGCAGGCGTGGACTATCGACAGCGTCGAGTGGAACTGTCGATAGGAAGCGGCGGAAACCGCTAGCCGGTGGGCGGCTTCTTGCCGTTGGCGTCGGTCGTCTCGAAGATCCGCGAAACGCGGTCGCCGCGACGCACGAACATGTTGCCACGGAAGGCGAAGTCGATACCGTCCTCCTTGGTCTTCCAGATCGCGGCGGGCGGATAGGGGACCGTCTTGGGCTCGGGCGGCGACGGGGTCGGGTCGATTCGAGGCTTGCGCAAAGTCATGGGTCCTAGAGAGGCAAGGGACGCGGGTCGCCTCCTTAGCCGCAATGACTGCGCGTGTCGCTAACTTTGGCGCGAGACGCGCGTGGGGCGGGGTTTGTGGGGTACGATTTTGCAAAGACGGCGCCCGGAATGCCACGACGCCGCGCGACCGCCGCGCCACGGACCTCAGACGCCAGTCAGGGCTTACACGCGACCTAAACAGGCCGAGGCCACCCTTTGGTCGCGCTCGGCGCGGGCGCGGCGGCGCGTGCTCGGACGACCACGTGCTCCGATGAGGCTTTGAAGGGCGCCCCGCTGAAGTCGCCATAGAGGGTGTCTACCGCGAGGCCTGCGCGCGTCAGGAGTTCGATGAGTTCGAGGGAGCGCGCGTAGCGCTGCGGGATGTCGATCCGCACGCGGGGGCCGCCTGCGCGCGGAACGTAGGTGTACGTAACGTCGAGGCGTTGCGTGCGGCGACGCAAGCGGCTCGACTCGAATACATCCCAACGCGTTCGCTCACTGTCGACGCTGAGGATCGGCCCTGTGTCATCGCGGTGAGCGGCGTCGCTGGCGCGCTTGTGAAAAGCGTCTGCCGCCCAGATGTCGAACACGAGCAGGCCACCGGGCGCCAAGTGCTTGCGCGCGGAGCGCAAACACGCGAGCACCGCGCGCCGGCTCAACAAACAATAG
>JAEUAF010000252.1 GCA_019695485.1 Sorangium sp. | reverse complement strand
ACATCGGCAACCCAGCCCTGTTTGGGTTCCGCACGCCCGAAACGATGCGCCGGGCGATGATCGAGAATCTGCCGGAAGCCGAGGGCTACTGTCACCAAAAGGGCATCTTCCCCGCTCGCGAGGCGGTTGTGATGGATGCTCAGAGCCAAGGCATCGAGGGCGTGTCGACCGACGACGTCTTCATGGGGAACGGCGTCTCCGAGCTGATTTTGATGACGATGGAGGCGCTGCTCGAGCCCGGCGACGAGGTTATTTTGCCAGCCCCGGACTATCCGTTGTGGTCGGCGGCGGTAACGCTCGCGAACGGCAAGCCTGTCTACTATCGGTGCAAGCCCTCGGCCGGGTTCATTCCTGATCCCGAGGAAGTTTTGCGTTTGGTGTCACCCCGCTGCAAGGCGCTGGTGCTCATCAACCCCAACAATCCGACCGGCGCAGTCTATCCGCGCGAGGTGGTCGAGAAGCTCGTGCGTATCGCGGAAGAGAAGAAGATCATTCTCTTCTCGGACGAGATCTACAATCGAATCCTGTACGACGGCGCGGAGCACGTGCCAGTGGCGACGCTCTGTCGGGACACGCTGTGCGGCACGTTTGGGGGACTCTCGAAGGTCTACAGAGCTTGCGGGTTTCGCACCGGCTGGCTGTTTTTCAGCGGGCGAAAGGCTCACGCTACGGCCTATCTGACCTGCCTCGAGCTCTTGGCCTCGCTCCGGCTGTGCGCCAATGTGCCGGGCCAGTGGGCGGTCCAGACGGCTCTCGGTGGTGTCCAGAGCATCTACGACCTGACTGCGCCGAGCGGACGCCTGGGGCGGCAGCGGCAAGCGGTGATCGACGGCGTGGCGCGTTCGAAGTATCTGACGCTCAAACCACCGCGCGGCGCGCTTTACGCGTTCGTGGGCGTGAAGGATGACGTGCTGCCCGCCTTCAACGACGCGGAGTTTGCGATGAATTTGCTCGAGCACCAGCACGTCTTGGTGGTGCCCGGTTCGTCGTTCAACGTCGACTACAAGAACCATTTCCGCATCACGCTGTTGCCAGAGGCGGAGAAACTACAGGCCGTATTCACTCGCATCGAGGCCTTGCTCGACGGCTGAAAGTGATGTGCCGGCACAGAGTCCGGCGGCTTTTTGGCGTGAGCAGTTGCGTCTGCGACGAGCGACCGGCATGGTTCGCGTGTCAGGCTGGAGAACGGAAGCGTGAGCGACGTCGACTGGATCCACATCAGGAACTTCTCGTTCCCCTGCATCGTCGGGCTTTTCACCTCCGAGCTCATGCAGGAGCAGACGCTGGAGATTGAAATCGGCGTCGGCCTAGATCTCGATCAGGCGGCGTCAGGCGAGCTCGGCGCGTCTGTCAACTATGCCTCGACCGCCGAACAGGTTCAGTTCATCGCGCAGGAAGGTCGCTTTCGCCTGCTCGAATCGATGGCGGCGGCGATCCTCTCGCACTTGTTGTCGCCGCCCGGGCCCGGCGAAGCGCGGAAACAGGTGGAGCGCGCGTTCGTACGCTTGCGTAAGCCGGAGGTCCTGCCAAGTCGCGCTGTGCCGTCGGTGGAGCTCACGCGCCCGCGAGCTTGGGCGGAGCGGCGTGGGCTGGTCGAGCTCTCGAAGAACGTCGGGCTTCGCGAGCTGCAGGTAGCGCGGGGCACGGGCGCCTATCACCTCGAGCTCCGTGCGGGCGCCGAATGGGCAGCCCCACTCGGTGCCGCAGTCCACGTGATTTCAGGCGAAGTCGAGGTTCGCGGTGAGCGCGTCGGACCCGGCAAGGCTCTGGCGCGTGCAGCTCAAAGCATCGTGAACCGTGCACCCTCGGGTTCGCGCCTGCTCGTGACATCGCAGCCGGCTCTCTGAACTCGGAGAGCGCCCCTGCGCTTCTGCGTCACGCGGACGCCCGTGCCCGTGCCCGTGCCCGTGCCCGTGCCCGAACGAGGCAACGGTAACGGCGGATGGCCGATGTGGAGGGCGCGCCATCCGATGGAAAGCAACTTCCGCCTTCCGGGCACGGGCACGGGCACGGGCACGTTTACGGGTGCCTGAACAAGGGACACGCCCTAGTCTATTCCCTAACCAACACTTGGAAGTGACGGGCAACGGACAGCACGCTGAGGTCCGCGCCGCTCGCGCGCGCTCGGTGGATCCGACTGAGCTGCTGCTCCGAATGGCAGCATGCGAGGGTGAATGCCGCATTCCAGCGTAGACTCTGGAGCACCTCGTCGACCGCCACGTGCGCGTGCACGAACGTCACCAGCGTGGGCAGCACGGGCAGGGCGTTCAGCATCTCAGCCACCTCTTGGATGCGCGCTTTGTAACAGGTGAAGCGCCGGATGCCGAAGCGCTCCCGCCATTTTTCGACCAGCGCGAGATTCAACTCCGGATCGACGCTGATATTGTGAGACGGCGTCTTCAGCGAAAACATCGCAGCCGTTCGCGCGTGGGCGCCGTCGCCCACGTGGATCACGCGGTAGGGCCCCGCGCCAGACATGAAGGGGCGCAGATGCAGGAGCGCCGAGTAGCTCTCCGTAAGCTCTTTCGCCGGGCGCTCGGCCTTGGCGAACAGGGGCCACAGCGCCTCGAAACACTCTCGGCGCATCAAGCGATCCAAGTAGTCACAGTTTGGGACGCCGTCCGCTGGCATCGTGGAGCGCTCGCTCGAGCTAGCGGGGCAAGACATGCGCTGCTTTACCAGAGATCCCGCCTTTTGTCCGAGTGGCGGGCGGATATCGAAAAGCGTACGGGGCGCGGGCAATCAGCGTAGCCTGCTCGCGTGCCACACGTTCCAGAATGCCTCGCGTGTGGGACCTGCTGCTTTTCCAAGCTCGACACCTTCGTGCCCGTCTCTGGCGATGACCACTTTCGCCTCGCTGAGCGCGCCGACGATCTCGTGCGATTCGACGGCATCCACGCTTACATGCGCATGCGCGAGGGCCACTGCCGCGCGCTTCGTGTCGACGCTCGATCGGGCAGCTTCGTGTGTGGGGTGTACGCCACGCGCCCGCAGGTTTGTCGCGATCTTGCGCGCGGTTCGGGCGCCTGCCTGGGTGAACGAGAGAGCAAGGCGGAGCGTCCCGTGCGGGCTTTGACGCTGGCGCGGCATCGGCGTCGTTTAGACATCGCGTAGAAATACGCAGTGTCCTCAGTCCCTGCGA
>JAEUAF010000202.1 GCA_019695485.1 Sorangium sp. | reverse complement strand
GTTCTGTCACGTCGCGCCCTTCGCGCCCTTCGCGGCGCGCAAAATATTCGGCGGGTCGGAAGTAGTCGGCGCCTGGCGGCGTGGGCTTGCCCGTGGTGACCGCGAACAGTTCCTGTGCGGAGAGCGCGCCGGTGACATATCTGACGTAAGCGCGCACCTCCGGGGACCGGTGCTTGCCGTCGAAGTATCGCAGGTACTTGAACAAGCGATCGCGCTGGTAGTGAAGCTCTTGGCGCGGCGCTAGGTGAAGGCAGTCGGCGCCCGGCAAACAAAAGGTCGCGAGACCAGCCGCGTTCAGGCGATACGAGAGCTCGAGATCTTCAGGCCCCCAGCCGCGGAACGTGGGGTCGAAACCGCCAATTTGCTCCACGACTTGGCGCGGCATCGATACGTTCGCGCCTGTGACGCACACCCAGGACACGCGATCGCTTTGCGCCCAGCGCCTGAAGGTGGAGCACAGGCCGACGAGGTCGTCGTCGCTCTGATCTAGCGTTTTGGCGCCTTCCGCTCGGTCGTCTGCGCTCGCCGCGCCGCGCGCTTGGCGAATCATGCCCATGTAGACGCCAGGCTGCCGGCGTTGCGCCTCGAGGTGTGCCGCGAGCCACGCCTCGGAATCGACCAGGATGTCCGAGTCGAGGAACACGACCACAGCGGCGTCGCCGCGCTCGAGCCCTGCGTTGCGCGCGCGGGCTCTGCCCTGGTTCTCTTGGTGAACCACAGTGAGCCAGGGGGCAGGGCGTCGAGCGAGCAGCGCAGCTGTTTGATCGGTGGAGCCGTCATCCACGACGATGACGCGCCCTCCGACGGCGAGCGCCTGCGGAGCGATGCGGTCCAAGACGCGATCGAGGTGCGCCGCCGCGTTGTAAGCGGGGATCACGACATCGATCGCGCTCGTGCGAGGATCGTTCATGCCCACGTCAGCGCGATTTGCCCGAGTCGGGCCAGCGCTGCCTCCTCACCACTCAGCAGCTCCCGTGTGAGTTGCTCATTTTCGGGCCGGTCCGCATAGATGCCGCGCTCCGGATGCTCGGCACCCTCGGCGAGCAGCCCAGCAAGCTCGCTCCACTTGCGGGCCAGCGCCAGGTATTCTCGACCGAGCTCGAGAAACGCGGGCTCTCCCAAGATGTCCGCGGCTTCGCGCAGGAAGCGTGCATACATTCTGCGGAAAGCGCCCTTGCCCGTGCCCCCCGTTTCGAGCGACGCGAACACCAGCTTGGCCTGCCGGCAGCGCTTGGCCTCGGGTACGACATAGCGCCATTCACAGACCCCCTTCAGGAACCCGCGCAGCGCGGCAATGCCGTAAAATCGATTCCAAGGTTCTGTCATCCGAAACAGATTCAGACGAACCCCCTCCCGAATTGCGTGCGGGAGCGCCACGAATTCCGTCGGAACCAGCAGCTTGTACCAGTAATGGTGGGTCGCCATCGCGGGGCCCGGATCGCTCTGCCAAGCTGCCCACAAGTTCGAGATGGGAATGCGCTGCGGGTCACTCCACAGGTAGTCGCAGAGCGTGACTTCCGCGCTCTGCGGGTGCCAGCCGATAACGACGAGCTTGTGGCCGCCGTGGCTCGCGTCGGACCAGGCGACGGTGCCGGACTTTCCTGGATAGTGCAGCTTGCCCGCGTCGGTGTCCAACATGACGGGGCCTGTGGCATGGAGCTCGTGAATCACGCTGCGCCACGCCACCTTCGCGTTGGGCGCCGACTGCAACGCAATGTCGTAGCCGACCGCGCGCGCGAAGTTGATCTCGAGATCATCGCTGCGCCCGAACGCCAGGAAATATGGCACGCCAGCGCCGCGAAAATAGGTAAATCCTAGGCCGCCACCGATGCCGAGGCAGAGCTCTTCGCTGAGCTCGAGTCCGAAGTGCCGGCTCAAGTTGGATAGCGCCGTCGTCGTGCAGTTCGTGCCGCGGACGTGATCGTAGCGCCAGAGGATCTCCCGCTCGAGCGGGTCGTCGAGCTCCAACGTCACAGAGTCGAGCGGCACGCGGGCGGCTGTCGTGCGACCCGGCCCGAGCCTATTGGCTGCGCGGACGCTGCTCGTCATTGCAGAGCCTTCCCGCGCCACGGATGGCAGAGCTCAGCCAATAGCGAGAGGCCCTGATGTTCCAGCTGCGCGAGCTCGACGAGCTCCCGCTCGCCCACGCTTTGGGTGCAAAGCCGCTGCTCGCACTCACGCCATGCCTGGCCGAGCTGCCGATAGTGGCTGACCGCCGGCTCGGCGTGCGGCCCGAGCTCCTCGGCGTGGTGCCGCAGGAAATCGGCGAACAGCGGGCGACCGAAGCCGCCGCCCAGCGCGGCGGATGCCATGCAGGTTTCTTCCAGCCGAGCTGGTGAGACCGTTGGCTGCGCCCGCAGCAGCGCTTCCAGCATGGCGTCGATGCCGGACGCGGCGTTGCGCCAGCCGCTCTGCAGGCGATGCCAGGCGCGGTACAGCGATGTGCGCAACATGCTGCGCGTGGGCATGAAGCGGCCGTTGCTGAAGACGACGCACCAGTCGCCCTCGTGCCCCTGCAGGCGCTCACGAAACTCAGCCAATGGGATGGACGTTCGCGCCTCATCGACGTCGCTGCTCACGCGCAGGGCGTGGTCATCCATGCCGTGCACGCAGACGAACGCCGCTGATTTTGCGCCCCTCAGCGGCGCGCCAGCAAGCGACGCAACGGGCTCGAGCGGTTCGAGCGCCGCGATGAGGGGAGTGCGCTCGCGAGTCAGATGCAGACGCATTCCCTGCAGTGCTTGCTCGACGTTATGGCAGTGCCGCTGCCACTCGAACCACACGCCGGCAGTTAGCGCGAGGTCAGTCAGTGGGTCCCTTCCGCCGTAGCCGACGAGTAATGGTGTCGGCTGAGCGCGGTATCCCCAGCCCAGGCTCGCGCCGAAGCCGAAAGTTTCGGCGGCCGTCAAGCGCAGGCCTGCCCGAGCGAGCAAGGCGCGACAGGCTCGCCACGACGCCGGTAAGCAGGGTTCAGCGGGGCCTCCGCTTAGTCCCATGAGCACACCGCCTCATCCAGTAGGTCGATCGCGCGATGTTCGCCCGCGTGGATGGCGCTCAGCGCGTCTTTGAAGGGGACGCTCGAGAAGATGGTGTAGCGATCGTTCTTTAGCGCTTCCACCATCATGCCCACCAGGCTGCTCCAGTCGCGGGCCAATTGGCGATATTGCTTGGCAGCAAGGACGAGATTCTGGTGCGGAACGAGGTCATCCGCCTGGCGCAAGAAGCGCGCGTACATGTTTCGATACATGCCGCCGCCGCTCAGTTGCTCGCACTGCAGAGACGCCATCAGGATGCTGGCTTCCAGTCGGTCCTTGTCCAACAACTCCGGCCATGCCGCGAGCTCCTCGGTCATCCAGTCCACCGCGGGCAGACCGTTGCCCCGATAGTCTGGCTCGCGCATGCGCTGCACGTTCTTGGTGATGCCCATCTTCACGGCGCGCACCGAGGACTGAAGCTTCTTCGGTGTGACCAGCGTGAAGCGGTGGTTGCGCGGCGGATACAAAGCGTCTGCCGTGCTGCGCATGCGAGCCAGCACGTCCAACCCGACCTCGAAGGTTTGAGGAAACATATTTTCGACGACGGTCGCCGTATTGGCCGCGAGGTCGTAGCCAATCACGATCGTTTTATGGCCGCCGAAGCGCCATCCGAAGCGCTTGGTGAGCGGGTTCTCCCGGCCATAGTGCGCGAGCACCTCTTCCTGGTCGACCTCGCACACCACGGGCAGACCTCGATCGATGCAGTCTTTGAGGTCCAGCCAGGCTTCGTCGTTGTTGGTCGGAAATCGGCTGTAGAGCTGGACACCCAGCACGCTGGCGGCTTCCTCGTACGGTGCAATCGCGCGCCCCGTGATGATCGTCAAAGGGGCCCGCCAATGCGCATCCGGCACCAAGTCGTCCCCGTGGTGGTAGGCCAAGTTGAGACCACTCCCTACGCCAAATACGAAGTCTTCACTCAGGTTGAAGCCGCCGTGCTCCAATACGTCCCTGAATGGAGCGGAACCACAGTTGAGACCGACCCGGTGGGTTGGGAAGGGGATACTCGCGCGAAGAGGGGAACTTGTCATGTCGTTCTCAGTGCAGGCCGGCTCAGGCCCAGCGAAACAACCTGAAGCCGGCTAGAAATGTGGCGATCGCCCAGACGCCGAGGATGGCCAACGGCATCTTCAGATCCGTGAGCGCTGCGCCGTGGTTGATGATGCCGCGCAGTGCGTCGTTCAAGGCCGAGAGCGGCAAGAACGCCACGACTTTGCGGAGGCCAGCGGGAAAATGACTGGTGGCGAAGAAGATGCCCGAGCCCATCAGCATCGGAAGGGTGACGAGGTTGATCAAGCCCGAGATAGTCTCGTTGTTCTCGGCGCGACCGCTCAACAGCACACCGAGTCCCGAGAAAGCCAAACTGCCAGCCAGAACCACCACAGCAAGCAGCAGCAGCGAGCCCGCGACTTTCACGCCGAACACCCAGTGCCCAAACGCGACCAACAGCAGCACCTCGAGCGGAATCACGAGCAGTCGACTGAGCGCCACGGAAACCAAGAGTTGAATTGGCTTGACGGGGGACGCGCGCAGCCGTTGCAAGAGCCGGCGTGTGCGCAGATCGACCAGCGACCAGCCGACGCCCCACAGCGCGCCGGTCATCAGATTCATGCCGATCAAACCGGGAATTAGAAAGTCGATATAGCGAGTCCCAGGTTTTAAACTTAGCTCAGTCTTTTCTACGACCAAATGGTCAATTCTTTCTGCCCCCCGCTCGAGATAGGCTCGCACCAGCGCGGCGCCGAGCTCCGCCTCTCGCGCGCGTGGATCTACTCGTACAGTGAAGTCGACCCCGGGGCGCGCGCTTTTCGAGACCACCGCGTTGAGGCGTTCGGCGCCGAGCTCGCCATCCGCCTCGCTCAGACCGACACGCCGCACCGAAAGCCCGGCGTGACGCAGCCGGTTCGCCGCTTCTTCTGGGACCTCCGGCGTGAGACCCACCTTTACGACCGACGGCCCTGGCTCTGGGAACGCCAAGCCGAGACCGACCGCGAGCACCAGCGGAAACCCGAAAACCCAAAATAGAGTGCCCGGTTGGCGCCAAAGCTCCCGCAGGCGCAGCAGCGTCAAATTCCAAATCGGCCCGCGTGCGAGTCCCTTGCTCATTCTTCGAGCCGCTTTCCGGTGAGGGCAACGAAGACGTCGTCCAACGTGGCGCGCCGCGTACTGATCGGCCCTAGGACTCGCTCAGTCGACTGCAGAAACTGAATTAGGGCCGGCAGTGTCGCTTCCGGCTTGGTGGACGCCAGTCGGTAGCCGCCGTCGTCGCGGCGCTCGCCGGAGCGACACCGCGTGACGTGAGGCAACCCGGTTAGGTCGGCAGGCAGAAGCTCCGCGCCCGCGCTCAAGGCAAACTCAATCACATGCTCACCCCCGAACTGGATCGCCAGTTCGCCGGGCGTCCCCTCTGAAATGATGCGCCCTCCGTCGATTACCGCCACCAAGTCGCACAGCCTTTCGGCCTCCTCCATATAGTGAGTCGTCAACAACACTGTGCCGCCCCCCTGCTGAAAGCGTCGGATCAGCCCCCAGACTTCACGCCGTGAGTTTGGGTCGAGGTTGGCGGTCGGCTCGTCCAAGAAGAGTAGCTCGGGCTTGCCAACGATGGCGCATCCGAACACCAGTCGCTGTCGCTGCCCGCCGGATAGATCTGCGACGCGCGCGCCAGCCTTGTCGGCGAGCGAGATCGCTTGCAGCACCTCGTCCGCATCCGCGGACTCCCGATAGAAGCTCGCGAAGAGCTGCAGCGTCTCTCGCGCGCTCAGCCGATCCGGCAAGCGCGTTTCCTGAAGCGTCACGCCAATGGCTTGGCGCAGCTTGGCGTCGCTCTTGCCCCACCGCTCGCCGAGTACGAAGACGTCACCCGCCGTGGGCGCGAGCAGCCCTTCCAGAATACTGACCGCAGTGGTTTTTCCAGCTCCATTTGGACCAAGCAGGCCGAAGCACACGCCCCGCGGCACGGCCAAATCGAGGCCCTGTAGCGCCACGACGTCCGGCTTGCCGCGCCCGCGGAACACCTTTCTGAGGCTGCGACACACAATGGCCGCATCCTGAGACGTACTCGCCCGCGGCCCGCTCAACGTGCTCGATATTTGGGTGGTCAGCGCGCGCGTCCCCGCACCGGGTTCTCCCAGGTGTGTATGAACGAGCGGCGCGATCCCAGCCGACTCAGATGAAGTCATCCGGCTCCCTTCCACGACACTTTGGATGATGCCACTCGAACACTTCTCTTGCAACAGGGAAAGGTTTGCTCGAGTCACTACGCGCGCTCGTTGTCACTCATTACTCACGAGCGTGGTTCAATCGATTTTGGATTTCGAAACACGGCGGGTCCGAACATTTTAACTATGTACGGTTGATGTTCGCCTCACTACGTTCCCGAGCTTGTGTCGACAGAGCTTGATGGAGATCGCGGGTAGCAAAGCCGCCATGAGAGTTTCGTGAAAAGACATGTGATGATTTGCAGCGAGCTTTGCGCGCGTACGAGCGCTGGGCCGAGCCACGCAAAGCCAAACTGCGAAGCAATTGCTATTGTCTTTTCGGACGAGCTGAACGAAAAGGATACGAACGTGGTGGTCGCGGTGCGCGACAGTCGATAGTTCGCGAGAGGAGTACTTGGGGTGCATTTCGATTCGAGCTCATCCCCCTTCTGGGGCGCATATCCTGGCAAGTTGCCAAGGAAGATGACCGGCTCGTGAAGGTCGTCCTGGCGAACCTCGCATTGCGCGGTGTGGCCGGCGCGCTGCCCCCGAATACGACGGATCTGGCCTCGCTCAAGGGCGAATTCGGGGAGGATGACGTGGAGCGCATCATGAGCGCCACCGGAATCCGCTGTATCCGAGTCTCGAGTCCCGGCCAGTGCGCCTCGGACTTGTGTGAGGCCGCCGCGCGGAGCCTGCTGAATGCGCTCGACGTGCCTGCGCAGAGTATCGACGGTATCGTTTTCGTCAGCCTAACTCCGGACTATCTGATGCCGGCCACCAGCGTGCTATTGCAGCACCGCCTC
>JAEUAF010000073.1 GCA_019695485.1 Sorangium sp. | reverse complement strand
TACCCCGAGCGCATAGATATCGGCGCGAAAGTCGACGCGCGACTTTCCACTGGCCTGTTCGGGTGCCATGTAACCGCGTGTTCCAACTACGGCGCGCGCGCTGGCTGGCGCGAGCCAGTTGTCCTGTTCGAGGGCGTGGGCCATCCCATAGTCGACGATGCGCGCTGAGCCGTCCTTCGACAGCAGCACGTTGGCCGGCTTGATGTCGCGATGCACGAGGCCCTGCTCGAGCCCGGCAGCGAGGCCCGAGGCCACGTCGATCGCCACGTTTAGCGCCTTCTGCAGGTCGAGGGGACCGCGCATCGACAGCCGCCTGGAGAGCGCGACGCCGTCGATGAGCTCCATCACGATATAGGTCAGTGTTTCGCTGTGCGTCACGTCGAGAATGCGCACGACGTTGGGGTGATTGATGCGCGCTGCGAAGCGCGCCTCTTCCACCAGTAGAGCGCCGATCCCTGGCCGCGCGGCGAGCACGTCCGGCTTCAAGAGCTTGAGCGCGACCGCGGTGTCGAGCAGCAGGTGAGTGGCTCGATACACGACGGCAAATCCGCCCGTGCCGAGCACGTCTCCGATGCGAAATTTGTCGACCAGCGCGCCGGGGGGCAGGGGCTTCGAGCGACGCGCGCCGGAACTTCGCTCTGGCCGCTTCACGGCGAGGCCGGCCGGCGCGGGAGGCTTGACGCTGCGTAGAAAAGCGGATTCGGGTAGTTCGGGGTCGATGGCGACGAGAGCGGCTGGCTTCTGGACCTTCCTGCGATCGGCCAGGAAGTGACCAGTCAGGTCCACGTCGAGAATCATGCGCGCATCGCTCCGCTGGCCGGCTCCACCTTTGCCCCGCTGGAGAGCCAGAAGCGAATCGCGTGCAAGATGAGGCGTCGCAGATCGGAGCTTGGGTCACCCAGAACGCCGCGCAAGCAACACACGAGGCGCGAGGGCGTCGAGACCACGCCGATGCGGCTCAGCCCCTCTTCCAGAGTAGGTTGGCCGACGCCAACCACTGCCGCTACCGCAAACTCGTCCAGCAAGGACTTTAGCGCGACCCGCGCCTGCGTGCCCAGGGCCATGATGTCGCCGCGCGGCGGCGCTAGCACGACCACCGAAGGACAGCGTCGCAGATGAGACTTGAACGCTGCGGGTGTGGCTGCGTCGAGTAGCAGGACGTCGAGCAGGCGTTCGTCACGCAAGTGAAAGGACAGGCCCAAGAGCTTCGGGCCGGGCTCCAGGCTGTCCAGCAACCAGCGTTCGGACGGCGCGCCCGCCAAGGGCAGCAGCGCGGACACACCTTCTTCGCGCTCGGCAATCAGCCACAAGTGCAAGCGGTGTTGGGCTTCATCGTTCTTGGTGAACGCGGCGAGCTCTGTCTCGTTCAGCAAGCGCAGATCGCCGAGTGTGAAATTTTCGCGCAGCGCGAGCTCATAGTGGCGGGCCGCGGCCACGTCGGGCTTGGTGGCCGAGACGCGCGAATGATCGGGACGCACGCTGAGCGCCTTCGGGCGTCGCGAAGGCTGTTTCGGACCGTGGCGCCGGCTCTCTCGAGCGTCGTCGCTGCGCCGCGCACCCTCCATGATCAATGCGGTGGTCGACAGGCTGATGGTTCGCTCTGTGCTTTCGAGCGTGCAAGGACCCTGTGTGAATTCGAACTGACCTTCGTCGTCGTTGAGGAAGCGGTAAAATGCCTCCTCCCCTTTCAGGGTGCCGAACTCGGCGTGTACCACGCGGCCAGCGTCGAAGAACACGCGCCCCGAGGTGTCGCTGGTGGTGACGGCGAGGATCCCGGAGCGCTGCCCGACTTCGACGATCGAGACCAGGTCCGGGAAGGGCATGGTCGAGAAACTGCCCGCCAGGGTGTAGCTCTTGTTCTTGGCTTCGTTGCGACGGCGGCGCTGGCGCTCGAGGATCGCGCTGACTCGCGCCACGAACTCGCTCGGATCGCACGGCTTGCACAGATAATCGTCCACGCCGGCGCGCAAAGCCTGGACCTTGGTGTGCGCGCGGCTATCGGCCGAGAGCAACACGAACGGCACCCCACGTAGCCGGCTCTCGCGCGAGAGCTTGCGGTAAAATTGCAAGCCACTCATGTCGGGCAGCACGGTCTCGGACACGATCAGGTCGATGACCTGCGTGCCCAGAATCTCGAGCGCCGCCTGCGCATCGTTGACGACTTCGACGACGAAGTCAGGATCATCGGCCAGGGCCAATTCCACGAAGCGCCGTGAGACGCGGTCACCGTCCACGACCAGCACCGTCGGGATGCGCGAACCCGACGCGCCGCGCACCATCGCCGCGGCCTTCAGACGCGTACCCGAGGCGTTGGCGGAAGGCGGAGCGCTGCGCTTAGCCACCCGGCGCCTTCCTCTCGGCCTGAGCCAACGTGCTTCGCAGCGCCTCGAGTTCAGCGTCACTCCAGAGCTTGCCCAAATTCAGGACCAAGCCATAGAGCGTGTTTTCAGCGAAACCGCGCACCGCGCCGGCCACGAAGGCGCCGAAAACGGCGTCGCCTCGACGCTTGAAGAGCCCGTTTGGCAGCGGCGCCTCCACGCCCACCTCGCGCACGACCAAGCAGGGACCCGTGCGGAGTGCGATCGGCACCGGGCCGCGCGGCGTCGGCATATGCAAGAGCACCCAGGCGTCCGCCAAAGGCGCGAGCTCCAAGAGCTCACCCAAGTTCGACGCGGCGTAGTGCTCGCCGCCCGAAGTCACGATTCGCCCTCCCGAGCCGGGGACGACGCTCACGTCTTCGTTCAGCACGAGGCGCAGCACGTAGCGCGTCGGAATGGCGCACGCGAAGGTGTGGCAGCCGACCACGATGCAGAGCTCGGAGACCGGCGCTGCGCGCCGCATGCGCGTGGTCGAAGCGCGACCGTTGGCGGGGCTCACCGGAGCGTCTCCTCGGCTGACGCGGCCTCGCCGCTCGAAGCCTCTCCCGATCGTGTCCATTTCTTGAGCGCCGCCTCGAGGACCTGGACCGTGAACGGCTTGGTCAAATACTCGCTGGCCCCCAGCTGCTTCGCCTGGTCTTGGTGTTTACGACCCGAGCGGCTAGTGACGACCACGATCGGCAGATCCTTGTAGGCGGGCAGGAAGCGCAGCTCTCGGATCAGCTCGTAGCCGTGCATGCGCGGCATTTCGAGGTCTGTGAACAAGACATCGACTTTGTGCTCGCGTAGCTTGGCCATGGCGTCCACGCCGTCCACGGCCGTGATCACGTCGACGCCCAGCTCGCGTAGCTGCATCTCGGCCACTTTTCTGACCGAGACCGAGTCGTCGACGAACAGCACGCGCTTGCGCTGCCCCGCCGTGGACTTCACCGCGGGTACGTGGACGGCGCGCGCCTCTTGCATGGCCTCGCCTTCGACCTCGATTTCGCGCCCCACGCGTGGCGCGTTGCCGCGCAGCCCTTCGGCGCGCTGTGCGACGCTGGTGCCTTTGGCGTCCACCAGGCTCGGCACGTCGACGATCAGTACGAGCTCGCCCGTGCCGCGGATGGTGATGCCGGCGAAGCTCGGGTGTCCGCTGAGCAGCGACCCCAGGCTTTTCACCACGATTTCCTCGTGCGCCACGATGGCTTCGACTTGCAGCGCAATGCGGGCGTCGCCGACCCTCAGGATCAGGACCGGCCCTTCGCTGCCGGCTTCGGCGGGAGAGCCGAAGAACTCGTTCAGGGTGCGAATCGGTACGAATGCCCCGTCCAACTTGATGCGGCGCAAATCACCGACGTGCACGACCTCTTGCTCGTGAGCGTCGATGATGCGTTCGGCGAAGTGCAGAGGAACGGCGAACGATTGCTCGCCGTTCCTGACCACCAAGGCGCGCGTAATGGCCAGCGTCAGCGGCAGACGGATCAGAAACGCGGTGCCACTGCCGGGCCTCGATTCGACTCGGATCGAGCCGTTCAGTCTGTCGACGGCGCGCTTGACGACGTCGCCGCCCACGCCGCGCCCCGCCACGTCGTCCGCGGTGCGGTGCGTGCTGAGGCCCTGCACGAAGACCATGTCGGTCACCCGCGGGTGGTCGCTCGGGATATCCGCGGGCAAAAGGCCCATCTCCACGCCGCGTGCGTGCAGCGCGACGAGGTCGAGCCCCGCGCCGTCGTCCCGCACCTCGATCACGATTTGACCGGACTCTTGGCGAGCGTTCAGCGTGATCATGCCTGCGCGCTCCTTGCCTTGGCGGGCGCGACGCTCGGGGTCTTCGATGCCGTGAACCACGGCGTTGCGCACCAAGTGAAGCATCGGCTGGAACAGCGCGTCGGCGATCGTTTTGTCGACGGGCACATCCTCGCCGCTCACCGAAACGCGGACGTCCTTGCGCTCGCGCAACGCGGCGTCACGCAGCGGCAAGCGGAGCCTGAGGAACAGCACCTCGAGCGGCACCATGCGTGCGCGGGTGACCTCGGTCTGGATGCCGCTCACGATACCACCGACGGTGTCGGCGTCGTCGGTGAGTGCGCTCAGGCCGCGCGACAGCTGCGCATGCATTTCGGAGAAGTCGCTCGTCAGCTCCGCCAGGCTGCGCGTGAGGACGTGAATACCCTCGTAGCGATCCAGCTCGAGTTCGCTGAAGCCGCCCCACGCGCCGAGCGGCGCTCCCGCCACGTCGTCCGTGAATTTGCCGGGGGTTCCAGCGACGTGTGTCGTCGGCAAAAGGCGCCGCTTACCATCCAAATTGGCAAACTCGTGCTCTTCGCGGAAGGCGTCGACTGTGTCGAGCAGGCGCCGGCTGCCGCGCACGAGGTCGGTCTGCAGCAGGCGCAGACGTTCGACGCGGTTGGTGAGTCGCGAGCGGCTCACCACGAGCTCGCCGGCCAGGTTCATGAGCGCGTCCAAGCGCTCGGTTGATACGCGGATCACGCGGCGATCAGCGCCATCGCCCAGCGAGATGGCGCTGCTGCGCGCGCTACCAGCGCTACCTGCGCTGGCGAAACCTTCGCTCGCCAGGTTCCTGGAGCCGCCGCTGCGCTGTGAGTTGTCGCGGCTGTCGTGACGTCCGCTGAGCAGCGCCGCGATGCGCGCTTCGAGCCGCTTGGGCGCGGTTTCCACGAAGCCGGAGGGCGCTTCTTTGAGGTTCCTGCGCACCTCCGCTTGAATCTCGATCAGGAGCGAGGCGATGTTGCGGGCGGGCGGCAAGATGGCCGCTTCCAGGAGCGTCTCCAGCAAATCTTCAACGCGATGCAGCGTGCGACCGGTCGGCGCGAGACCGATGGTGTTCACCACGCCCTTGAGCGTGTGGATCAAGCGCATCAGGCTCTTCAGCTGCTCTTTGGGAGAGCTGCTCTCCTCGAGCATGAAGCTGGTGCGCTCGATGGACTCCATGAGCTCGCTGCACTCGGCAGTGAAAGTATGCCAAAGCTCGGCGATTTGAGCGAATTCCACGCGCTCGCGCAGGTTCTGTGCGCGTCCCTCGCGCGGACCGACGCTGGCTTGTGAGTCGACCCCGAAACGCGCGCGCAGGATGGCCAGGCGATCGCCGAGGCTTGCCAGCGCCGCTTCTGAGACGCTGGTTCGATCTTGCACGAGTCCTTCGAGTGCACGGGCCTCGTCGGCGACCAGCGAGTTGCCGACGATGCGCGCGGAGCCGCCGAGGTGGTGGAACAATTTGGCGAGCTCCGACTGCGTCTGATCGGTCGCCGAATCGGAGGAGGCGACACCGCGCAAGTCGCGGGTTAGGCGCAGCGCACTGTCGAGCAGCTCCTTCGCTTCGTTTTCGAAGGACAGCCGCGTGGCTGCCACGATGCGAGGCTCGTCCGAGACGTCCGGGGCCTTGCGCACGGCGAGAGCAAAGCCGAGCTTCGACGCAATGCGCGCCAGGCCGAGCGACAGCGCCGCGGTGGTCGGCGCCGCTGAGCTTTCGCAGGAGTCTTCGAGCGACCCCGCCAGCTCAGCGACGTGATCTTCTCCGACCAGGCGGGCGGATCCCTTCAGGCGATGAAAGAGCGGGGCTAACGTGGCCAAGATAGCTTGCGTGAACTTGGCGCCCGCTGGGCTCGAGAGTTCGGCCACGAGGGTGGCGGCTTGCTCGTGAATTTCCCGTGCTTCTTGCACGAATTCCGGGAAAATCGCGGCAACCTCGGGTGTCGGCCTGCTCAGGCTGAGCGGCGCCTTGGCGGGCATGCTGACGCGAATGTTGTCGAGCCCCGACAGCGCAAATAGCTGGTTCGTAGCATCGACCAGGCTCGCCAGCGTGGTTTCGTCGATCGGCTGCGTCGCAACGATCAGCGCCTCGGATTGATGCTGCAGCGCCTCGGCGCGCTGACTGACGTCGCCGAGACCGACGGTGGCGGCGGCGCCCTTGAGCGTATGATAGATGCGCTCGAGCGGTGCTGCGGCCTCCGCGCTGGCGCTGTCTCCTGCGAGCGCGTTCAGATAGCCCTGCAGCGCTACGACCGCCTCGCGCGCTTCGTCCTGGAAGATGGCGAGCAGCTCGGAGTGTAGGTCGGCGTGCGCGCCCTCGGCGTCGGCGCTCTGCTCATCGTCTTCGCCGAACGAGAACTCGGCGTTTTCATCCGCGCTGGGCTGGGCGGCGACGCTTTCGTCGTCTCCACTCGGATTGAGCGTTGCGGCGCGCACCGAACTCGCAGGATCGAGCGCCGGCATCGGCGTCTTGGGTTCGACATCGGTAGCGGCGGTGTTCCCTGCGTCGGCCTTGGCGGCCGGCTCCCAGTCGTCGAACGAGAACTCGAGCGGTGGAAGCCCCGGCTTTTGTGCCGAGTCTTGGGTAGCTGGAGCGGCGACCTCGACTTCGTCGACCACGAACTCGATTTCGCTGTCGCGCAGCTCCGTGAGCTCTTCGGTCGC
>JAEUAF010000060.1 GCA_019695485.1 Sorangium sp. | reverse complement strand
CCGCGTACGATCGAACGAAATCCGACGCCGGCTGCGGGCTAGCCGGTCGCGCCGAGGCGCCCTCGGCTCGAGTAGGCAAGAGCGGCTTCCCGTGTTAGCGAAGAGGGGTTATGTTTCGGGGCACTTTGCGTGATGGCCGCCTGCTGATCGTTGAGGATGATCCTGACCTAGCCGAGAATCTACTCGAGCTCGTCGAGGGCGAGGGATTCTCGGCGGACGTTGTGTCGACAGCCGAAGCGGCTCTCGAGCGACTTCAGCACGGGGGCTACCGCGGGGTCATCACCGACTACCGTCTACCCGGCTGCTCCGGGGTAGACCTGCTGCGGCTGCTCCGCGCGCGCGACTGTCCGCTGCCCGTGATTCTGGTTAGCGCCTTCCTCGATCCAGCTTCGGCCGGCCGCGCCGAAGAATTGGGCGCGCTGGCCGTCCTCGAGAAGCCCATCAACATCGGGAGGCTCTTCGACCTCGCCCGCGAGTTCTTCGAGCCGGCCCACAGCGTGTTGATCGTCGAAGACAACGAAACCCTCGCCGAAAACCTGGCGGAGGCCCTCACGAACTGCGGGTTCTCCCCCCTCGTGAGCGGCGACAGCCGCTCGGCACTCGCGCACCGTGCGCTGCCGCCGGTCGCGCTGATCGACCTTCGTTTGCCTGACGGCAACGGCTTCGACGTTGCGCTGCGCCTCCTCGCGCGCAATCCCGCGCTGAAGATTGTGTTCGTGACGGCGCACGCCGACCTCGCGCACAAGGAGAGACTGAGCCAAGCGCTCTGGGCGACGACCGAGCTCCTGCTCAAACCGTTCGACTTACCGCAGCTCATCCGCCGCCTTGAAGCGTTCGTGACCGCAGCGTGACCCTCGCCGCCACACAGCCCGCCTCGGTCAAGCGGCGCGCGCAGGCCCTGATCATCGACGACAACGTCGAATTGGCTGAAAACCTGGCGGACATCTTGCTGGGCGTGGACGGCTTCGAGCTCGACGTGCACCTGGCAGGCTCAGGCCAAGCCGCGCGCTCGTTTTCCGAGAAGCTCGGCGACGAGCTCGACGTCGCGCTGGTCGACCTGCGCTTGCCTGATGCCAACGGCTTGCGGTTGCTGACCGACCTGCGACGCCACGCGACCTCCGCCGAGTTCTTGGTCGTCACTGGCGACTTATCCATCGAAAGCGCCGTCGCGGCGGTGGGTGCCCGCGTTTTCGCGTACGTGCTAAAGCCGTTTCGGCCGCAGGAGCTGCAGGGGACGCTGCGCAACGCTCTGGAACAGGTCGCGCTGCGGCGTAGCGCCGAGCGCTTGCGGCGCGAACTCGAGCAAAGCGAGCAGCGACATCGCGAGGTCGTAGAGGTCATCCCCGCATTCGTGCTGGTGCTCGATCAGGACCACCGCATCACGCTCTGGAACCCGCGCCTCGAGGCCACGACTGGCTTTTCGAAGCAGGAAATGCTGGGCAAATCGGGCGCGGATTTGGTGGGCGATGGCGGCGACCGGCGGCTCGATCTGAAGGATGGCGGACATCGCCTCGTGCGCTGGCAATGCACCGAGCTCCGCAACAGGGACGGCATGCGAGTCACCTACGCGCTCGGCATCGATGTCACCGAAGAGCGCGAGATGTTACGGCGCACGCTGCAGGTCGAGCGCCTCGCGACCGCCGGAACATTGGCGACCGGCCTGGCCCACGAGATCAGAAACCCCCTGAACTCGGCCAATCTTCAGCTGCAAGTGCTCAAGCGCCGCATCGAGAAAGGGCAAACGGAGCAAGAGCTCTTGATCCCGGTAATCGGGCTCATTCACGACGAAATCGAGCGTCTCACGCACCTCGTCAGCGAGTTCTTGGCCTTCGCTCGCCCGCATCGGCTTGCCATCGAGCGGATCGCTCTCAACGACTTGATCCGGGGTGTGATTGAGCTCGTTGGGCCAGAGGCGAGCGCCGTGTCGGTGCGGATCGAGACCAATCTGGATGCGAGCGTCGGCATGCTCGACGTGGAGCCGAATCGAATTCGGCAAGTGCTGATGAATCTCGTGAGAAACGCGCTCGAGGCAATGGCCGGCGGCGGCACGCTCAAAATCCGCACCTTGCCCGCCGACACCGAAGGCTTCGTCCATATCGAGGTGGAAGATACTGGACCCGGCTTTCCCGAAGACGCCCCACTCTTCGACGCTTTCTATACGACCAAACCAGGCGGGACCGGGCTCGGCTTGGCGATCACGCATCGCATCGTCAGCGAGCACGGTGGCCTCATCCGCGCGGTCCCGCGCTCGCCGGGGGCGCTATTTTCAATCGCTTTACCGCAACACAGCAAGGCGCGTGTCTGATCGGTGCGGTCCGCGGCCCTTCAGGATTGAGGCGCTCGCCACAGCTGAGGTTTGACGAGAGCGGCGGGGTGCGCCAACGTGCCCCCACTTTGCCCGTCGACGACGATATTCAGAAATCCGTGCGCCTCCTCAAAGAGGGGCGACTTGTCGCGTTTCCGACGGAAACGGTGTACGGACTCGGCGCCGATGCGGAAAATCCGGACGCCATCCGCCGCATTTTCAAGGTCAAAGGGCGTCCTTCCAGTCACCCGCTAATCGTTCACGTCGCTCACCGGAGCTGGCTGCCTAAACTCGGCTCCTGGGTCCCGCCCAGCGCGGAGCGTCTGGCCGAAGCCTTTTGGCCCGGACCGCTCACCCTCGTCGTAAGTCGAGGAGCGCGCGTGCCTCTCGTGGTGACGGGGGGGCAAGCCACCGTCGCGATCCGAGTCCCGAATCATCCGCTCGCACTGCGGCTGTTGGAGGAGTTTGGCGGCGGGGTCGCGGCGCCGTCAGCGAACCGCTTCGGCGCCGTGAGCCCGACCAGTGCGGACCACGTTCGGCTCGATCTCGGCGCGGACGTCGACCACGTGCTCGACGGAGGGAGCTGCGAGGTCGGCGTGGAATCGACTATCGTCGATGTTTCGCGCGATAGCGTGGTGTTGCTGCGTCCGGGCGGTATTTCGCTAGAAGCCTTGGAGTCGGTGTTGGGCACTCCGGTGCGCGTGGAAACGGAGAGCCCGGTGCGAACCCCGGGACAGCTGCCGTCCCACTATGCGCCGCGCGCTCGGGTCGTGCTCGCGAAGGCGCGCGATCTTCCGGCAGAACTCGCCGCGCTGCGAGCAGAGGGCGCCCGCGTTGGCGCGCTGATTCCGCTGGAAATCGAGCGCCCGGGGGCAGATATCGAGCTCGTCGTGGCCGGCGGAGCGGAGGCCTTCGCGCGCACGCTCTACGCGAGTTTGCGAGCGCTCGATGCGGAACGGGTCGATGTGATTTTGGTCGTGCCGCCACCCGCGCACGGCGTTGGAGTCGCCGTCACGGATAGGCTGCTACGCGCCGCCGCGCCCCGGTCGCCGTCAACCTAGGCGATCCCCCGCCTTTGATGCCTTGACCCCGCAAGGACGCGAGGCCGGAGCCCGGCGTAGTCGTCACAATGGTTGATAAAACCCATTTCAGGCTACACTGCGCCTGCCGGGCGTTCCCCAAGTCGCGCGGCGCTGGATATGACAGACGAACAAGCACAGCGTCCGAGTCCGGGCAAAGGCCGCATCCTCATCGTGGACGATGAGGCCAATGCGCGCAGCGCCCTCGCCGAAATCCTCAAGGAGGAGGGCTACGTCGTCGAGACTGCCGCCGACGGTTTCAAGGCGCTCGCGAAGGTGGAGGAGTTCGACGCGGACCTGGTGCTCACCGATTTGAAGATGCCCCGCATGGACGGCGTCGAGCTCTTGCGCCGTCTGCGCCTCGAGCCGGAGCGTGAAATCGGGGTGGTCGTGATGACGGCATTTGGCGCCGTCGAAACCGCCGTCACCGCCATGCGCGAAGGCGCCATCGACTACCTGACGAAGCCACTCAACACGGACGAACTGCTGCTCGTCCTCGAGCGCGCTTTGGACGGCGTACGTCTGCGTCACGAAGCCAGCCACCTGCGGGCGCAGCTGCGTGAACGCTACCGCTTCGAGAACATCATCGGTTCTTCGCCGGAGATGCAGCAGGTTTTCAAGAGCGTTGCGCAAGTGGCGCCGAGTCGCGCCACGGTGCTCATCACGGGTGAGTCCGGCACTGGCAAGGAGCTGGTGGCGGCCGCCCTACATCACCGTTCGCCGCGCGCGACGGGACCTTTCGTGCGCCTGCACTGCGCCGCCCTCGCCGAGACGCTGCTCGAGAGTGAGCTGTTCGGGCATGAGCGCGGGGCATTCACGGGCGCCGACCGCCGTCGTGAAGGGCGCTTCGAACAAGCTAGCGGCGGCACGCTCTTCCTCGACGAAATTGGCGACATTTCCCAGGGAATTCAGGTGAAGCTCCTGCGCGCCCTGCAAGAGCGCGAGTTCGAGCGCGTGGGCAGCAATCAGACGCTGCGCGTCGACGTGCGCGTCGTCACTGCCACGAATCGGGATCTCAAGGAAATGGTCGCGGCCGGAAAGTTCCGCGAAGACCTCTACTATCGGCTCAACGTTATCAACATTCAGCTGCCACCGCTGCGGCGGCGGATCAGCGATATTCCGGCCTTGATCGAGCACTTCCTGAAGCGATTTGCCAAGGAGAACGAAAAGGCCGTGACGCGCGTGAGCGATGCTGCGCTGGCGTTGCTGGTAGGCTATCCGTGGCCCGGCAACGTCCGTGAAATCGAGAACGTGATCGAGCGCGCGGTCGTGCTCGCCGAGGGCGATAGCATCGAAGTCATGCATCTACCGAGTGAGCTCACTGCAAGCTCACGCAAGAGCAGCGTACCCAGTGTTCCGGGCGCCACCATGGAAGAGCTCGAGCGCTACGCGATTCTCAAAACCCTCGAATCGGTCGGCGGCTCCACGGGTAAGGCCGCCGAAATGCTCGGCATCAGCGTGCGCAAGATCCAGTACAAGCTCCAAGAGTACGGCGCTGCTCCGAAGAGCCAAACGCCGGCCGTCCAAAACGAACACGGCGCCATCTCCGACGAATAGCGGCCTAGGGCAAGGGGTTGTACTTCTGGCCCTCGGCGGCCGGCTCGGTGTGCACGAGCACGTCCTTGACGCCGGGAAACTCGCGCTTGATGGCTTCGATCACCCAGTGCGTGACGCGGTGGGCGGTGACGACATCGAGATGGGGAGCGATCTGCACGTGGAGGTCGACGTGAATGGAACCCGGCGCTCCGCGCGTTCGGATCTTGTGCGTACTCGCCACGCCTGCCACCTGGCACACGATTTTCTCGACGAGCGCAGGCTCGATCGCGCGGGCATCGGCCAGGTGGCGTAGGTTGCTGCGCAGCACGTCGATCCCCGCCCAACCGATGAAACCGCCAATCACGATGGCGGCCACGCCGTCGAGCTTCGAGTACCCCATCTCGACCAACGCCATCGTCAAGACGACGCCCAGGGTAACCAAGATGTCCGAGCGCGTGTGCGCCGCATCGCTCGAAAGAAACGGGCTGTCGAGCTTCTCACCCATGCGCTTCTCGTAGCTCGCGACCCACATGTTGATGGCCAGCGTCACCACCAACACCACGAACACCCGCGCATCGAGGTTTGGCAAAACCCCGGGATGTAGCAGGCCTTCGAGCGCCCCGCGCAGCACGTCGTACGCCATGGCGAGCAGCGAGAGCCCGACCAGCCCGGCGGCGAGTAGCTCGAACTTCGCGTGGCCGTACGGATGCCCTTCGTCCGCGGGGCGCCCGGCCAGACGCACGGCGACGATACCGACGACGTTGTTGGTCGCGTCGGTCAGGGAATGGAAGCCATCGGCACGCACGGAGAGAGCGTTCGAGAAATGCCCGTACGCGATCTTGCCGAGGGCCACGAGCAGATTGAGCCCCATGGTCAGCAGCAACACCCGGCTCACCGCGCGCGCGCGGCTGGCTTCGCTCTCACTCATAAAGCCTCAATGGGTAACGGCTCCGTCACCCGCGAAGACCGTCACGCCTTGGTCCTGAGCCAGGCGGCGCAGCGCCACGACGTCACTCGGATCGACGCTCGCCGCCAGCGTGACCGACGCCGTCGTCAAGATCCATTGGGCGGAAGGCAACGCGGCACGCAACGCCGAGGGCAGCTCCACGAGCACAGCGTGGTCCTGATACAAATCCGCGTCATCGATGACGATCACCCCTTCGGCGTCGCGCGGATCCCGATCGGGCTCTGCCGCCCACAAGACGCGCACCGAGAGCGCGGCAATCGCCACCAGGTGGCGTGCCCGCGTCGGCAGCGCGTCGAATGCAAAGCGGCGCACTGAATTTTCCGCCGCAAAGGTTGGCTCGAGGGAGTGAGGATCGATGCCGAGGTAGCGAAAGCCTACGAGCCCGCCCAGCTTGCCAACGGCCGCCTGCATCGCTTCGCCAAGTAAGTCGTAGCGGCGTTGTTCAGCATCATGAGGACCCGAAAGAGCAGGCGCGATCGCCGCGTACGCCAGGGCTTGCTTCGTTTCGCGTGAGAGCTCCGAGCGCGACGCGTCGTCTAGCGCGAGCGGCGCCCGAACGTCATAACGCGCAACGCCGCGAGCCGGCGCCCCAATCGCGATGGGCTGCCGCGCGAACCAGCGCGTCCCGGGTATGCCGAGGAACGCAAAGCCACCCTCCTGGGCCACGCGATCGTAGTGAGCCTGTTCGCGGCGGCGGAGCGCCTCGAGCTCGTCCTCCTGGAACAGGCGCACGTTGGGGCTGGCGACGCTGAGCGTGTGGGGTCGCGTCGGATCGTCGGCGCCGAGCAGCCACTCGCAGGCCACGTGCGGCGGGCTGTCGACCTTGTCGCCGAGCGCGTCGCCACGCACGAGCTGCGCAATGGCGTGCCCCGGGCGCGTGTTGGCGATCGCTTGCACGATCGTGCTCTTGCCTACCCCCGCGGCACCGTGAATCACGGTGACGGAGCGCGGCTTCCCTTCATCGTCGGCAAACGGGAGAATCACGCGCTCGAAGGGGCCGGATCCACGAATGAGCACCCGTGTGAGCCACATGCGAGGGCCGAAGCCTATCACAGGCGAGGGGGCGCGCGTGCCCCTAGCAGAAGCTCGAGCTTTTCGTCAGAATCCCGAACCCTGATGGAAGTTCGGACGGAAATAGAAATTTCGGCACCACCCGCTGACGTGTGGAAGGTACTGCTGGACTTCCGCCGCTACCCCGAGTGGAACCCGTTCATCGTGGACATCGTGGGTGAGCCGAAGGTCGGCGAGCGGCTCTCGCTCACCCTGAGCTTGCCCGACAGCAACCGCGAGCAACAGCTGAATGCGCGCCTCCTGAAGTGCGACAGCGAGCGGGAGTTGCGCTGGCTCGGACACCTCGTGATGAAGGGCCTATTCGACGGGGAACACTTCTTTCGTCTCGAGGCGCGCGACGACGGCACGACCCGAGTCGTGCACGGGGAGGACGTCTCAGGCCTGCTCTTGAAGCTGCTCATTGGACGCGTGACCGAAGCCACGCGCGGCTTTGTCTACATGAACCAAGCCTTGAAGCGGCGCGTCGAAAACAAGGCTCGCGCGAAACGCTAGCCTCGCGCGCGAGTGAAGCCGCGTGGCAACCCTTCAGCGCTTGCCGAACGCTCGCGGTTCGGGCCGGTCTTTCGCGATCTTGATCGCAGCGTCGACGGCATCGTCCTTGCGCAAGCAGGGGTAGCAATCGAGCCGCTTATTGGGTCCGCAGCCGTAGCGGCGCTGCAAGCGAATCAAGAGGTGCAGGGAGCGACGGTCAGCGTCCTTTTGGGCGCGCGGCAGAATACCCTGACTCTTCTCGCAGCTGTCCGCTGCGCGAAGATCGAGCGCCACGCTGAGCGCGGCGGAGGCCTTCGGACGCACGTCTTTGCTGAACAGAAGCGCACGCGCAAGCTCGGTGGTGTCGTTCCGTTGCACCGTGCCCGTCCAGATCTCGTAGAGCAGATCGGCGGCGATCGGCGCCGGCAGCTTGGCGATGGCACCAAGCACGATGGGCGCGGTCTCGGCAGCGTCGGTCAAGCGCCGAATCTCCGCAAGCGTGCGCGGCTCCTGCACGGACCCCGGATCCCGATCCAGCGCGGCTTCGAGCGCGTGCGCGCTGTTCGCTTCGCGCTGTGATCGTTTTTGCGCCAGCGAAAGCACGTCACTCGCGAGGTAGGTCCCCGGCGCCAAGTCGAACGCTTCGACCGCTGGCGTCCCCGCCGGCTCCGAGCCCGTCGCGATCGCCGATGCGACAGGCGCAGCCTGGCGTGGAGCGGGCGGAAGCGGCAGCGACGCCGCGGCGCTCAAGGAACTCGCGCTCGCGTGCGCGCTCGGCGCAGCGTCTTCCGCTTCTTGCACGGCCGGCGCGTGGCTCGCTGCCGCTGCCGCGAAGGCGGCCGCGAGCGATGCCAGCATTACGAGCGGTACCACGATGCTCCACAGCGGAACGGCGCCGCCCCACAGCCGAACGCGGACGGCCATCGCGGCCCCGAAGCCCGGGAGGATGACCCGACTGCCGGGACCGTCTTCGTCGTGACTATCATCGAGCGGCGGCTCGATGAACGCGGCCTGGGCCGACGGCAGCTCGGTAATGATCGTCGCTTGCGACAGCATGGCGCGCGCACGCGCCTCGACACTGCGGTCGACGTGCGTGGATTCGACCTGCGCCACGGATTCGGCGTAGCGCGACAACTCGCGCGACTGAACCGAAGCCGGAACACGCACCGGCGCGGGCGGCGGCTCCGATGGCGCCGCGCTTTGTCGCGGAGCAGGCGCGGGCGCAATGACGGGCTCGGGCGCACGCGCTGGCGCTGGCAGCGGCGCAGCGAGCGAGCGAGATGCTGTCGGAGAAGACGGCGGCGCAGCGCGCGGTGCGGCGGACGCCGGTGGCGCGGGCCACGCCACGGGTGCAGGCCAAGCCGGCGGCGGACGCGACGAGGGCGGCGGCGGGCGCGACGGCTTCACCGGTGCATTCGACGCCGGCGGCGGCGGCTCACTCCAGCCAGAATCGACGAGCGACGCTCGAACGGGCTTGGGATCGCGGCGCTCTGCCATGGTTCGTTTCGATTATCACCCGACAGCGGGCACCAGGGAAGCGACCGCTAACGAACGGCGGCGGTTCGCGGCAGTTCGGGCGTCGTCTCCTCGACCTCGGGCCCGGTGAGCACGGCCTCAGCCTCCGCCGGAAGCCGACGCAAGACGTGATTCTGGCTGACGCACGCGAGGAGCGTGTGGCCCTCGGCGAGGAGTTCCTCGTCGTGGCTTCCTTCGAGAGGACGGAGCAGGCGGTAATCGAAGCGCACCTTCACCCGCATCAGCTCGGTTAGACGAGTCTCCAGTACGACCAGCTCGTCGAAGCGCACACTCTTGCGGTAGCGCACGTAGGCCTCGACAACGGGCAGGTGGAAGCCCATCTCGGTCCAGAGCTGGTAGTTGAGGCCTCGCCGCCGCATGTACTCCACGCGACCCACCTCGAAGTAGCTGATGTAGGTGCCGTGGTGGACGATCCCCATCAGGTCGGTCTCGCCAAAACGCACCCGAATCGGGTGACGAGAAACGCAATGAGACGGTAACGACCTTTTCACGGGCGCGCGAAAATAGCCACGGCGTGCGCGGCTGGGCAAGCCCGTGTTTCACGAACGGGCGAAGTTCTTTCCGAGAGGGGCGCAAAGCCGCCTAAAATAGGCCGCTGGTCGGGCGCCTTCTGCCGCGCTGAGATGCCGAAAGCCACCTCGATTCGAGTGCTTGGCTCCCTGCGAATGCGCTTGCGCAGTTTCAAAACTTGAGCTCGAGCCCTTCGCGAGCCCCAAAGACGGTGAGCGGGGCGCTGCCGCGGCTGGCTCGCTCTCGTCCCACGCGAACTTTCTCGTCCACTGCATCGTCCGTGTGCATGGGGTCGTGATGGAAGAGCGCGCAGTTCCGGACGTTGGCTTGGACTGCCAGGTCGACGAGGGTATTGGCGCGGGCGTGCCCCCAACCCACCTTGGTTGGGTACTCGGCATCCGTGTATTGCGCATCTCCGATCAGGAGATCGGCGCCCGCTGCGAAGCGCACGACCTCCGGCGGCAGCCGACGCAGCGCGGTCAAATCGGTTCGCGCCTCGTCCGCGTTCGAGAGCTGAAGGTCGAGTTCGCTATCGGTCGCATAGACGATCTTGGTTCCGTTCTTCTCGAAGGAGTAGGCGTAGCTCTGACCCGGATGGTTTTGCGCCAGGCAACGCACGCTCACGCCGTCCACCTCGAGTGCGCTCCCCTGGAAGAAGCCTGCGCTGATCGTGGCGCCGAGATCCGCGAACGTGACCGGGAAGTACTCGGAGCGCATCTGCCCGTGCAAGAGACGCTGAACCCGCGTGTCGCTGGCGTCGACCTCGTAGACGTGAAGCCTGTTCTTGGGAGCGTAAGCGGGCACGAAGAACGGGAAGCCCTGAATATGATCCCAGTGCATGTGACTGAAGAACATGTGCGCCTCCACTCCGCTCGAATTGCGCCCCAAAAGGGCCAGCCCGAGCTCGCGAAGACCCGTTCCGCCGTCACAGATGAACAGCGTGTCGTCGAAGCGAATCTCCACGCACGAGGTGTTCCCGCCATAGCGCTTGGTGGCGTGCCCGGGCGTGGGGATCGATCCGCGTGTCCCCCAAAAGCGAACGAACGCCGCCACGCTCAGCCGACCCCTTCGCGAAATACGAGCACGACATCACCAATCTGAATCGTATCCCCTTCGTGCAGGCCCGCAGAATGAACGCGCACTCCATTCAGAAAGACGCCGTTGGCGCTCTCGAGATCGCTCAGCCGAAACTCTGCCCCAGTCTGTTTGATCATGGCGTGACGACGCGAGAGCAAGCTGCTCTCGATACAGATGTTCGCCTGGTGCGAGCGGCCAATCACAACCTCGTTGCCGGTCAACACGAGCGTGCGCGGAGCACCGGGGCCACGCATCAAATCGAGGCGCGGCGGGGTGGCTTGGCGGCTCAGGCCAGAAACCACGCTATGGTCCTTGACCAACGTGGTTTCCAAGTCGAATTCGGGCTTCTTCGTCGACACCGGCAGCAAAGCTTAGACGCACGGACGCCTCGCGAGAAGCCGCCGAATGCGCTTCTCGCCGAGTGACCGGGGCCACCACGCCCGGGGCGCCACTGCCGAGCGTCATTGAAAGCGCCCGCGGCGGGCGTTACGCTGGAACCTCTCATGGCTTTCACCCGAATTTTGGTGCCCGTCGACTACTCGGATCATTCG
>JAEUAF010000872.1 GCA_019695485.1 Sorangium sp. | reverse complement strand
CCGGCGCCGGAGTGAGCGGCGAGACCTTTTGCTCCGAAGCGCCCTCGACGATCTTCGGCGGCGCGCCAAGTTCTGGATCGGCGCCGGGAGCAGGAGCGTCGGCAGGGGCAGCTTCGCTCGCCGCCGGGGCCGCCTTGTCCTTCTCCTTGTCTTTGCTCTCTTTGTCGTCGGGTGAAGGGCGAGCCGCTGCCGGCGCAGCAGCCGCTCCGCGCGCAGGCGCAGCGGGACGCGCGCCGCGTTTGGGTTGAGCCCCCGCAAGCGGCGCAGCCAGGGCGAGCACGAGGGCAAGGGTCACAGCGCGACGGGTCCGCATGTGTTCTCGGCAGGCTAACACAGGCCCCCTTGGGACCGAACCGGGGTTTCGGATGAGCGACGGCTTGGACGCCGGCCGAGGAATTGGGAGCAAGAAGCGGCCAAATTCGGCCGGGACGCAGCTCTCGCGCGGGGCTCGGTGCGGGCTACCGCCATTCGGGCCGCTCCGTATGACTCGCGAGGCGCGAAGGTACGACACTGTCTCCCCCGGGACGCTCTACCTGGCTACGCGGCGGCCGCTCACACGCGCCCAACTTCTCACTCGCACTCGCCGGTTCCCGCCCCCAAACCCAATCCGCCTGAGACGCAGGAGCTAAGGCTCCGTATCGCCGCTATCGACACCGCGCGCGAATCAGATCGCGATGCGCAGCGCAGCGCCGAAATCCAAAATCGCTGGCGGACGGCTGAACACGACGCCCCCCAGGTCCAGCCGTTGCACGCCGAAGCGAAATTCCCCATTTTCGTTGCCGTAGCGCACCGAGGCAAACGCCTCGAAGCGCAGATGCGTGAGCGCAACCAGCGAATAGTCGAAGCGCGTGATGAACGACCGATCCGAGAGGTTGCCGAGCGTCGACAGCGTGAACGTGTGATTGTCGAACGAGAATGGCGCGGGAAAGGTCAGGAACACCGAACCGTAGTGCTGCCCGAGATAGAAGAACGCGGCAGGGTCGTTCAAGTTCTGCGAGTGCGGCAAAACCAACCCCGGATAGGCCGCAGGGCTCGCGTAGCCGAGCGCGTTGTAAAAGTACTCCGCGCCCAGCGTGAAGGTGTCGTTGTCGTTGTACTTGCGCGAGTAGGTGAGGCCGCCGACGACCTGAGGTTGGTACCCGTTCTTGTGCTCGATGGGGTAATAGGCATCGACGACCTGTGCGAGCCGCGCGCGAGCCGTGTCTGCCGGCGCTTGCCACGACGGCGGGGTCGGTGCGTCCGGGACGACGGCATCTGCCTGATACCGCACGCGGTCGATGCCGCTCGCGTCGCGCAACGCCAACTCACCGTAGACGTCGAAATCCGAAATTCCGGCTGAGAGATCGAGCGCATATTTGGGCTTGTCGTGGTTCTTCAGCACCGCGCCGAGCCCCAATTCCGCGGGTCCAAGCACCAATTCGGCGCGCGCCGCTCCGGCGACTCGACCGAGCGTCGGCGTCGCTTCGCTCGCCTCGGAGATGCCGTAGGCGTAGAAATTCCAGGCCTTCGACTCGACCGGCAAGTGCACCTTGATCATCGTGGTGCCGGCACGCGCATCGAACACGTCGAGCGGGTTCCGGCGGCGCAGATGCAGGTAATCCGTCGGCGCCCAGAAGCGCCCCGTGCCCCAGCGCACGTGCTGCTTGCCAACCGTTAGGAACGCCGTGTGCTTCACGTCGAAGCGCAACCAGAGTTGATCGAGCGTGAAGTTCGGGCCGCGCGTCGCCGGCTGAAATAGCGATGACAACGACTGACTACCGGCGGTGGAGCCGGTGGCCTGGACGGCACCGATCTGCCCGTCGCTGGTGGCGCTCGAAGGTAGCGTGGGATCGTAGCTGATGCGGCTCAACACATAGCCGCGAACGCGATCGTTCGGCCGGGCATCAAGATACAGATCGACCAGTGAGGGCGAGCTGAACGACCAGTTGCCGGGCACCTGCCCGCGTGATCCCGTGGTCTGCGCGCGCAAATAGAGCTGGCCGCCGACCTTCAACGGATCCTCCGGCGCCATTTCTTCGGTGAACATCGGCGTGGCGCTGGCGCCCAAAACCGCGCCGTCTCTCGACGCGTCGCTGCCCGCTGGCGCGCTCGGCGCGGGGGCAGCGGCGGCCTGCGCAGAACTCGGACTCTGCTCCCCTGCATTGCCAGCCCTGGCAGCTGCGGGGGCGGGCGCGGCCTCTGAAGATTGTGGCGCGCTGGCCGCGGGTGGCGCGTCGGGGGTCGCGGAGCCGCTCGCCGCTGGCGGTGCCGCAGCAGGTGGAGTGCTCGAGCCGCCGAACATATCGCTCTCGCTCGGTCGCTCCTGTGCCAGCGCAGCCGCCGCGAGGAACATCGGCAGAAGCCCCGCGAGCAGCGACGCGATCCGCAAACCGCTCTCCGCGTACGGCGAGCCACCCCTCATCGCGATTTGCTCTCGAGCCATGCCTTCGTGAAGAGGTTTGCTTCGAGCGGCTTCAAGTCCACGCTCTTGATCAAGATCAGCGTCGAATTTTGCTTCTCGACCTCGTCGTAAAAGCGGATTTCCTGGGGGTACCAAATGTCGGTCTTCTTCGACTCGCTGTAGACCTTTTGCCACTTGGGATAATACGACGTGCGCAATAGGCGATTCGAAAGCGCGAACTCTTGGCGCTTCAGCACGTTCTTGGTCGCCTTGTCGACCCACAGCTTGAGCACCGGGAAAGCCAAATCGAGGCCCGGTTTGCCCTTCAACGTCATGACCTGCGCGTTGTAGACGCCGAGCTTTTCTTCGCCGTTGTCTTCGGGGTCGTACTCGATGGCCAGACGTGACTCGTCGAAATCCGAGCGGCGTGAGTTGGTGCCACCGATGCGCTCACGCTCGGTACGGCGTTCCCACTTGCCGACGGCCGGGTCGTAAAACCAGAGGTTCTGATCGACACGCAGGTAGCCCTGGCCCTGAGAGGCCTTCGGCTTGGTAAAAAGAATCATGAAGCGCTGGTCCGCGCTGCGCCGAAAGACCTGGGCCTCGTAGACGACCGCGACCTTGTCCTTCTCCTTTTGCTCCATGTAGACGGAGGAGCGCCAGTCGCCCTGATTCTTCTGGCGGTCGTCGACCACCTTCAGAATGTCGACTAACTCCTGCTTGCTGGCGGCGGCCCGAGCTAGACCGGGCAAGGCCCCGAGCGACAGCGCGGAAGCACCCAGAGAAAGGACCACGGTTCTTCGTTTCATGATTATGCCTCAGCCGAAGTGGGACATCGCGTCCACGGGTTTGAGCCGGGCGGCCCTGAGCGCGGGGTAGAGCGCTGCCGCAGCGGTAACGACGGCGATCAGCAGCACCGCCTTGAAAAGTGCGGCGGGGGCGACCGCCAAATGCAGCGTATCCGTCATCAAGAACAGTTGTACGGAGAAGGGCACGTGAATCTTCGCTGCGTTCAGCGCGCCGGCGATCCCCGCCCCGGCGATGCCCCCGCCCAGCGCACCGAGCGACCCGAGCAGGAAGGATTCCCACAGGAACATGCGCACCACACCGCCGCGCTGCATGCCAATCGCGCGCAGCGTGCCAATTTCACGTGTGCGCTCGCGGATCGTGATCCACATCGTGTTCATGATGCCGGTCACCACGATGGCGATCAGAATGATCATCAGCACGAAGCTCAAGCCGTTCAGCGCGTTCAGCGTCCACATCATGAACGAGAGCTCGTCCTCCCAAGTGGTCACGTCGAGCTTTTGACCGGTCCAATCCTCGCGCGTCACGCTGTCGAATTTCATCCAGAAGGCGCGCGCGTCCGGCTCCATCAAGCGATAACCCGCTTGCTCGAGCGCGTTGCGCAGCCGCCCAGCGAGCGGCGCCAATTTGTTCACGTAGGCCGGCTTGACGTGAATTTGAATCGCACCCGTCACGTCCGAGCGCAGCTGATAGAGGGCACGCAAGGACTCATTTGAGATGAATACGTTCCACGAGCTCAAGAGCCCAACGTCTTCGGCGATGGCCACGATCCTGCAATCGATGGTGTTGGCCGTGCCGCGCGTGGTCTGCGCTGAAATGGTGATGGCATCACCGACCTTCACCTTCAGCTTCTTGGCCTGAGTCTGAAAGATCAGGATGGTGCGCGGCTCGCCGAGCTCGTCGATATTGCCGCTGGCGATGCGCAGCACTTTCTTGAACGAGCCCTCCCGCCGAATGTCGACGCCGCTGATGCCGGCCTGCATCGAGGCTTGGTCCGAAACGACCTTGCCCCAGCCGCGCCCGCGCTCCACCGTGAAGTCCGCCTCGGGCAGCGCTTTCAGCGCGATCTCACGGACCTTCTCGTATTCGGTCACCACGGCGCCGGCCTGGCCGGAAGTCACCTTGTAGAAGCCACCGACGTTGAGGTGACCGGTGCTGAGCGTGGTGGCCGTATCCACCAAGGTCGAGCGAATCCCGTTCGACAGCCCGTTGAGCAGCACCAGCATGGTCGTCACACAGGCCACGGCCGTGCCGAGAAACAGCGCGCGACGGCGGTGTTCGAAGACGCTGAGCAATGCGATGCGGAAGTCCAAAAATAGGGCGGCCATCACTCAATCCTCCGACTGCATGGCTTCGCGGGGGCTCACGCGCATCGCGATGAACGCCGGATAGAAGCTCGATATGACGCTCACGATCAGCACGATACCGAGCGCAATTCCCAAGTTTTGCCCGCTCAGCGCCGGATACAGTCGAGGGCCAGAAAAGAAGAACATGAACACGTCGTTGGCCGCCGGGATGCCCTGGTGCCCCAGAAAGAGCACCAGCGCCGCGCCGAGCGCCGTGCCGAGCGCGCCGAACACCAAGCCGACCACCATCGATTCCAAAACCAACATCGAGAGAATGAAGCGACGCTGGGCGCCAATTGCGCGCAACGTGCCGAGCTCGCGCACGCGCTCGAGCGTCGCCATCACCAACGCGTTGTTGATGATCACCAGCGCCACGACGAAGATGATCAGCACCGCCGTGAACAGCACGACGCGCATCAGCACCGCAAACTGACCGATCAGCCCGGCCGCCTTTTGCCAAGAGATGGCCTTGAGCGGCAAGCCGTCGCGCTTACCGGCGGCTTCGATGGCGGCGATGGTTTCCGGCAGCTTCTTGTCGTCGTGGACGAGCACCGCTGCGTTCAGAATGACGCCGCTCGTCAGCTGATCCGCTGCGTAGGCCGCAGTGCTGGCGGCGCGCGCGCTGCCCGTGCGCGACAACCCGGAGAGCGCGGTGCCAAGGTCATCCGGCGCGGCTGCGGCGGGGGCGGGAGCGCTGGCCTCGGCGTTGCCGAAGAGCTCGGCCTCGGCGTCCTCACGCTTCACTTCCTTGGCACCGGACTTGGCACGCATGGCGCTGATTTCGCGCTGCTTGTCCTCCGTCATGAAGCCGTAGAGCTCGCGGAACGAGACCAGATCCATCAGATTCATGGCGCCGGCCTGGGGCGACTTTTCTAGCCCTTTGAAGGCGAACGTGCCGTACACCTTCAGGTTCGCCGACTGGACGTAGCCGCTGCGTGTGAAGGCCTTGATGGTCAGCGTATCCCCGATACGGACGCGGTAGAGCTCGAGCGAGGGCGCGAGCTCGCGATAGAAGAAGGCGTGACGCGAGTCGAAGTTCTCGTCGTTCAAACGCAAGAACTGGTCGAGCAACTTGCGCACGTCGCTCTCGCCGCTCTTCAGGTAGGCCTGCAGCTTGTCGCGAAACAGCCGAGTCTTCGGCGCATCGAGCTGCAGCATCAGCTCCTTGGCTTGGTTACCGCACTCGCGCGCGATTCGCTCGAGATCGGCGTCGCCTTTGATCTTCTTGCCGCGCACCTTGAGCCCGTCGTGAATCTTGTCGAAAGCACGAGCGGTGCGAAGCTTCGCTTGCTCCTCGTAGGTGTACTTCGAAAAGAGGAAGCCGCGCTTGCCCTCCGGGATCGCCTGACCATCCACGATGGTCAAGCGGTCGAACGACTGCGCGAAGGCCTTCGGATCCGTGCCGACGTAACGCAAGAACAGCATGTCCGCGTCGGTGGCGAGCGGTGCGATGCGGTTTTCGAGGAACTCCAAGTGGTCGAACGGGTCGGCGTCGAAATCGGCCCAGAATTCGGCGGCGGACGCGCGCTTCATCACGCTGATGTCCTCCGCCGCGATGGCCTTCTCGTCGTGGAGCTTGCGCGCCTTTTCCACGTCGCCCGAGAGCACGGACACGATCTGCCGGACGTGATCCTTTTCGGAGGCGTAGGCGTCGGCGAGCGCGCTGTCGTTCGGCGCGGCCTTTTGCTTGTTCACCGTCTCGCGCAAGCGCGCCAAGGCCTGATCGACCGTGTTGCCCGACAGCACCAACGCGCCATTGATGCCCATCGGCACCACCTTGCTGACGTTGGGCACGCTGAGCAGCGTGCGCTTCACGCGCGCAAAGTCTTGCAGCGGTTCGATTTGGTTGGCATCGAAGCTGAAGCCACCCATCACGTCGAGATCGTCCTTCGACTCAGACGAGTAGACCTGGATGTTGCCGGCGATGCTGCCGATGATGCTGCGGCTCATCGCGCGATCGACGCTGTCGAGCAGCGAGGTGCCGAGCACGACCAGGAACGCGCCGAAGCCGATGATGCCACCGACGATCAGCGTCTTCCAGCGGCTCGCAAATAGGTTCCTGAGCGCGATCTGCGCGACGACCCCGAATGTGTCCAGAAAGCCCGCCACGGTCAGGCCTTTGCGCTCGAGACTTCGTGGAGCTCGGAAACGGTCGGGCCAGTGCTGATGCCCTCCGCGAGCTTGCCGTCGGCCAAACGCACGATCTGACTGGCGTGCGACATCACCCGTGCATCGTGCGTAGAAAAGATGAAGGTGCTGTGCTCGGAGCGATTGAGCTCCTTCCTCAGATCCAGGATATTTTGGCCGGTTACGGAGTCCAGATTGGCGGTCGGCTCGTCGGCGAGCACGAGCTCGGGCCGAGTCACGAGCGCGCGCGCAATCGCGACGCGCTGGCGCTGACCACCGGAGAGCTCGTTCGGGCGGTGTCGCACGTGCTCCATCAACCCCACGCGCTCGAGCAGCGAGAGCACGCGCTTGCTGCGCTCGCCGGCCGAGAGTGAGCGCTGCAGCAAGAGCGGTAACTCCACGTTGCGAAACACATCGAGCACACCGACCAAGTTGAAGCTCTGGAAAATGAAGCCGATCGTGTTGAGGCGCAGGCTGGTGAGCTCGCGCTCGCTCAACTTCGCGGTATCGCGCCCGGCCACCTCGACGGTGCCCGTGGTCGGCGTGTCGACACAGCCGATCAGAGTCAAAAGCGTGGTCTTGCCACTCCCGGAAGGGCCGGCGATGGACAAGAATTCCCCGCGTGCAACGTCGATGCTCACGCCGCGCAGCGCGTTCACCACGACCTTGCCGAGGCGGTAGTCCTTGGTTGCGTTTTCGATCGAGACGATGGCTTTCATGGCTTTCGAAGTCCGGGTCAGGCGGGATTCGGAGCAGCGCTGGCTGTGAGCGCCCTCATTTTGCGGCCCATCGGGGCTGGCGCGAATCTCAGTTTTCGAATATCTTAATTTTTGAGAATCTTTTCTGATTGAAGCGCCCCCCGATGTCAAGACCGAAAACTGACCGCGAGCAGCTGATTCGGGCTGTGACGCTCGAAGGTCGCAACATGGGCACGCGCACGTTGCTCTTCCACACCGTAGTCACCGATCGCCTGGGGCTGAACGCCTCAGACCACAAGTGCGCGGAGATCGTTTACGGCCACCCCACGCCGATGACCGCGGGCCGTCTGGCCGAGCTCACGGGGCTGAGCACCGGGTCGATCACTGGAATCGTCGATCGTCTCGAGAAGGCTGGCTTCGTGCGACGCGCGGCGGATCCCGACGATCGCCGCCGCGTCGTCATCCAGCCGACCCCCGACCGCGCACCGAACATCGCCCATTACTTCTTGCCGCTCGGCGAGGCGATGTCCGAAGTGTGTTCGACCTTTACGAATGATGAGCTCACGCTGATCATCGACTTCATGCGTAAGGCCGGCGCCGCGATGGAACAGCAGACTCAGCGAGTGCGCGAAACGCCGCTACAGCAGCCCGTCGACTCGCGCGCCCAGCGCCCCGACGATAAATCGCGACCCGGGCGGCCGCGGAACTGACTCGAAGCGTCGCGGCATGCGCGCCTATTTCGCGCGGTGCGGCGAACCTACGAGCACGAGAATGGTGAGCCCTGATCGGCGAGTCCGTTCTTCGGGTCCGCGATGCGCTTCGCGAATGGGACGTCACGAAGTCGCAGCGAGCGTGATCTGCCCGCCCACCCGCGACGCGCCCTCCGCTAGCGGGCGACCCTCAGTTCGTAAACGGCAGGAACACGCTCAAGCCGCCCATCGCAGAAAGATCATTTACGACCTTCTCCACGCCGAGCTGCACGCGCTTCTGCTCGCGCACGTAGTCGCGAACATCGAGGCGCAGCGCGAGCCACTCCGTCAAAAAGAACTTCATGCCGAAGCCGCCGGAGCCGGTGAGCCCGACGTCACCCGGCTCGACTGTGGCTCCGCCACCAAGCGCTAGGTAAAAGTCGAAGCGACTGATCGCTCCGCCCATCCAACGCACTTTGCCGTAAGCGAGCGACCAAATTAGGTGGCCCGTGAAAAACTGGATCGGGTTGTCGTCGGCCCGCACGATGTCGACGAGCCCCTGCTGCCGCTGTTCGATGGCGCGCAGCAGGGCGAAACGCTGGCGCGTGCGAAAGTAACCGGCTTCGAGCCCCAGGTCCTCGGTGAAATTAAACGTGTAGGCTCCGCCATAAATGGGCGCCCCGTCCGAGATGTCGCCGGCGTACCAGCCGCCCATCGGAGACAGCTCGTGCCGCAGCGCCTTTTGAAACAAGCGCGGGACTACGCCGCGGTACGCGCGCTGGCCGACGAGCTGCTGTTTCAGGGCCTCGTCGACGCACTGGGCCCGTGCCGGCGCCGAGGCGCCCAGCAAGACAAGGCCCCCGCCAAACAGGGCGACCGCGAGCCGCGAAGCAATACGCGAAAACAACTCAACCCACCGAACTATCATAAGTGGCCGGGATCTGGGCGATTCTGTTCTGACTGAGACGAATGCCGCCGCCCGGCCCGCCTGTCAGGCAGAATGACCCGAGGCGGTGCACCCCAGCGCGCTCGTCATCGTGAATCTCCCGGAGCGACCCCAGCCGGCCTATTCTAGCCAAACGACCATGAGAATCTGGTGGCCGCTCGCGCTGTTCGCGCTGTTTCCGTATGTGAGCCGGGCCGAAGGCCGGACAACGACAGAAGTCTGCAATGAGCGCCAGGCCACGGCGGTTGGGCAAATCGCGTGTGAGCTCGCTCAGACCCTGAAAGCGGAGTCACAGCCGATGCGCGTGGTGGTGCGCGAAGTGACGTCGACGGCGGCGGTCGAGCACCGAGCAGAGCTCGCGCGCCGACTGGCGGCCGCATTGGCCGGGCAGCTCGGACCAAACGCGCGCCTCGCCGATCCTGCGCTCGATGAGCGAGCGCTCGCACACACGCCGGGCAGCGAGGCGACCGTCGTCCTCGCCATCGAGCTTTCGCGCGATCGTTTCAGCGTGAATGCCGAGCTCTACGCAGGCGCCCCGGGATTTTGGGAGCGCTTTCGCCCGAGTCGCCCGGGAGCAGCGCTGCGCGCCCAAGCGGCCCGCTCGATCGACGCCGAGCTTGCCGGCTATTTGCCGCCCGTGAAGTTGGTGCTGACCCGCATCGACAAGGCGCGCATCGACGAACCGAGCGTTGCCCTCGCCTGCGGTGACTTAGATGGCGATGGCGCGATCGAGATTGTGAGCGTTGGGCGCCGACGTATTCAGGTGGGGCGAATTCGAGGTGGAAGCTTCGAAGCGGAGCTGAGCCGAGCCTGGTCCGAGCTCTCCGAGGTGGCGCCGCGTCCGCTGCGCGAGCCGCTGGCGACCGCGAGCATCTTGGCACCCAATGTCTTCCGCGTTGGCATCACCGACCGCGCCGATGGCCTCGACCTCGACGCTCGGCTAGCACCCGTAGCGCGCCACGCGGGGCTCGTGCCAACCTGGTTCGGGGCGTGTGCGAGCGTGGTTTTCAACGGTTTTTCCAGTGAGCAAAGCGCGTGCGGGAAGAAGCCGAATCCCAATTCGTCCGCGGGCAGCATCGACGCGCTCGCCGGCGCGCGGGTCGTGCGCCGTGATGGCAGCTCGAGCGAAGTTCGGCTAAGTCGTCAACCCAACGCGGAGCTCCAGATCGATGTCGCTGGGAAACGAGTTCCGCTCGATGAGAAGGTCGGAACCAGCTTGGCGGTCGGTGATTTGGACGGCGATGGGCAGCCCGAACTGATCACGACGCTGGACACGCTGGATCCGAGCGCCGACGCGGTGGTGGTGCGCACGTTGACCACCGAGGGCAAACTCGTCGAGGCCTTTCGCACGAGCGTCCCCGCGGGGGTACGAGCGGTGGCCGTGTGTCCGAGCGAAGGCGAGCTCTTGAAACCACTCGTCATCGCCACTGGAGATGGCCTCTGGATCGCGCGATGACAATGCAGGGTCGCATCGCGCGACGTGCCCTGCTTGCGGGCCTGGTCGCGGCCGCGCCCTGCCATGCCCTTGGCCGCAAACCCTTCGGCGGCACGCTGCGGCTGGTCATTCCCTGGTCCCTGCTGCGCATCGATCCGCACGATCTCGATGATCCGATTGCGGCCCTGTTCGGCAATCTGATCGCCGATCCGCTCTACGCGCTCGATGCTCAGGGGCGCCCCTACCCTACCCTGGCCCGTGCCATGCCAGAGGCGGTAGCGCGCGGCGCGCGCGTCAAATTGCGGGCGGGGCTCGTCACGAGTCGGGGACGTCCCTTGACCGCGCAAGATCTGAGAGCCTCCCTCGAACGCAGCGCCAAGCGCGCCGGGGGGGCGCTGCTCGCCGACGTGAGCGCCCTGCGCGCGGTCCCCGGCGACACACTGGCGCTCGAATTCGTCGGCGCTGACGCGGAGGGACTCGCCACGCGCCTTTCGAGTCCGCTGCTTTCGGTGTTGCCTCGCAATTACTCGCCGCTCTAACCCGACGGAACGGGCGCGTTCCAAGCGCGACTCGCTCGCGGGGAGCTCAACCTCACGCGCAACGTCAACGCGGCGCGCGGCGCGGCGTTCCTCGACGCCATTGAAGTGCGCACCGTCCCTGATCTTTCGGATGCGCTGCGGGCGTTCGAAATAGGCAGCGTCGACGTGGGCTGGCTTGGGAATGGCTTGCATCAACCGCGCGCTGGCGCCATGCCATTCCTCGGCGGAGCATACGGCTTTGCCGTCCTGCGCAGCGGGCGCAGGGTGCGCGGCTGGGGTGCGCCGGGCGTGGCGCAAAAGCTCGTGGACGCGATCGCGCCGGAGCGCCTGCACCATTTGGGGCTCGAAGGCCTGCCCCCGCGAGCCAGCGAAAGCGAGGGCTGGGGGGGCGGCCCCGCCGAATGCCTAGTGGCCGACGACGCGCCGCAGCTGCGCTTGATCGCCGACAGCGTCGCGAACGCGCTCTCGCGCCCGGGAAACGAACTGCGCGTCGCGGCGCTGCCACGCAACGAGCTCGTCGCGCGCCGCAGCACGCGCGACTTCGCGCTGCTCGTCGACTTCGTGCGCAGCGCGGGTCCACCCGGAAAAATGACGCAGTTCGCTTTGCTCTGCGGCGAGAACCCCGAGCTTGCCAAGCGGCCGCCCAAGATCGACGTCTACGACGCGCGCTCCATCGCGCGCGGGCTGAGCCTCGGAGTCATCGGTGAGCTCTGGGTGGAGGGCGCGCATGCGCCGGGTTTTCGGGGTCTCGTCGGCTGGCAACTCGCCGACAGCTGGCGCGCGAGCGAGACCTAGTGTCCTGAGTCAGACAAACGCCCGGGGTGTACTCATGAACTTTGACCGTTTTGACGTTTCGTGGGTCGTCGACTCACCAAACTTGTCAGTGCGAGCTGCTCGGCACTCAGTGCCAGTTGCTGGGCACGGGCAGCGCGCCACCTCCGTGCAAGAACTTCACGATTGATGCGCTGAGTTGGTTGTCGGCTTTGACGCACTTCAAGCTGACGTCGCCGGAAACGGCGCCTTTGCACTCTTTACGCCGCTCCAGGTAAGCGGCGTTGATCTTCTCGTCTTTTCGCAGCGCTTCTTGGATGTTGTCATCCAGGAAACGCCATTCGATGTTCGGGTTCTTGGCCGCCGGTGGCGATGACTGAGTGACCTCTTCGCCAGACAGTGTCACGCATGAGCCGTCCCAACGCAGGGCGTCGTAGCCGCCGCCAGCGCCGCTCACTTGCATGCCCCCGGTGTCGGCTTTGCGCTCGGCCAGGATCAGGACCTCTTCGTCGAACTCGAGATAGCCACCCGCCGAAGCGCCACCGGAGGCGTTCACCGCCTCGGTCTTGCGCGTCAAAAAGCCGTGAGCCCACTTGGAGCCGTTACCAAAGAGGAAGAGCGCCATCGACGCGTTGCGGGTGTTGCACAGCTTCTTCACGAACTTCGGATGCGGCACGCACATGCCGCTCGACTTGAAGCAGTCTTTTGGAATCGCATCCGCGTCGCCGCCCGCTTCCGGAGCCGCCTTCGCGTCGCCCTTGGTCGACTCCGACTCGGCTTCCGTGGTCCCCGACTTTTCGTCACCGCCGGCGGGCGTATTGGCAGGCACCTTGCTCCCCCCGCAAGCCGAAGCGAGAACAGAGAGAAGCGCTACTGCGGCCGCATGTTTCAAAAGCATGTCGCGGGTTTTAGCCGAAAAACACAAGTAGCGGAATGCGTTCGAGCGACGAGCCAAGCGCTGTCCGGGCCTCGACCCGGGAAACCAGAATTTTCCAGAGCACATCGTTGGTAACTCGCGCGAAACGCGGGTGAATCCGAAGCGCCCGCCTACTTGCAGGAACGATGAGCCACGCAGCCAAATCCGTTTCCGCCAACGCGCAACCCAGTGCTAGCGGTTTCGAGATCGGGTCGGGCCCCGAGCAAGGGGTGAGCGTGAAGTTGTGGGGCGCCTTGGGTCTCGGCTGGTTTGGTCGGCTGGCGACGGCGCTTGCTCGGCGCGGCCTCAGCATTCAAAACGCCACCGCGAGTCGCGACGGCGACGAAACCTGGCTGGGCAAGCTCGATCTCTCCACGCTCAACGCAACAGTCGATCCGCAGACGCTCGACTACCTCGCGCTCGCGGAAGAGGAGCCGCTCACTCCTGAGGATCTCCAAACCGCGATCGAGCGCTTCCGCATCGAGCGCACCGAGACGGATGCGATTTGCCTGCGGCTATTTGCCAAGGATCAGGTGGGACTTTTGTCCGTGTTGCTCGAGCGGATGCAGTTTCTGGGCCTCTTTCCAGTGCGTCTGCGGGTCACCACGAGCGGTGCCTTCGTCGACGACACGCTGTGGCTGCGCGGCGTTGCTGGGCACCCGCCGTCCGCCGAAGCCGAGCGCGCGCTCTCCGATCTCTTGTCACGCCTGCGTGACCCCGCCGCCGCCGAGGCTTGGTAGATGGCGGCCACTAAACTTCCAGATCCCCTGGACTTCGACGATGACATGACCGCACCGCTCGGGTTCTCGGCGAACTTGAACGCCCAGAGTCTGTCGGACCTGGTGCAAATGGAGTGTCTTTCCGGCGCTGCCTGCGTCGCGCGGGTGAGCTCGGGCGACGAGGTTGGCTACCTGTATTTTCGAGCGGGGCGAATCGTGCACGCCATGTCGTCCTCGAGCGTGGGTGAGGCCGCCGCACTCGAGATTTTGGGCTGGAGTTCCGGCACCTTCGAGCTCTGCAACGCGGGCTGGCCGGAGAGCGAGAGCATCCAGGGCAATTTTCAATCGTTGTTGCTGCGCGCGGCGCAGGCCCGCGACGAGTCGGGACGTCGCAATCTCTTGCCATTCCCCCGCTCGAAAGACGAGCCCTCGAGGACACCGCGACCTGCGCGCGTCGCCCGCAATGAAGGCGGCGACCCTCCGCCGCCCATTTCGCGAGAACTCGGGCGCCCGTCGCCTCAAGCACAGCCTCCAACACAAGCCAGCGCTGGCCCCGCCTCGGGCGTCGCGCGAGCCCAAGCGGCGGCGCGGCTCGACGCAACCGGCAAGGTTCTCTCGCTCCAGGGCAGCGGCGCTGAAGAGTTGGCTGACGCCATGGCGCTCGCCTCCCGGCTCGGTGGCTTGCTCGGTGAGTCGCTCGGACTCGAACGACTGATCGCGATCGAAGGAACTTCGGCCACGCAGCGCACCCTGGTGGTAATCGAAGCAAGCGGCGGCGCCCTCGGCGTGCGCGCCCCTCTCGATGCGGACTTGACGACAGTGCGCGAGCGCTACGGGATTTGAATGCAACAAGCTCTACAGGGTCTACGCGACGTAGAAGGAGTGATTGGCAGCTTTGCCCTCGATGATTCGGGCGGGCTCGTCTCGAAAGATTTGCCGGCGGTGTTTCACGACGATGTGTTGATGGAGAGTGGTCCGCGCATCATGCGCTTGTGCGAGGCTATCGAACACGGTGGCGAAGCGCTCGATAGCCTCGTACTGCGTTTCGCGGACCATAAACTCCATATCCGCCGGTCGAGGGGGGGCCTACTTTGCGTCATTGCCGATGCGGATTCGAATCCTCCCGCATTGCGAATGGCGCTGGCCCTCGTCGCGCGGCGGCTCGGAAGTCTGGTGGCGAAACGAAGTTCCGAGCCGCCGCCGGCGAACCATGAGTCGGCGAGTACACCCGCGTCGAGCCCCAGGCCCGGGCTCAAGACCTATCGCGGGCTGAAAGTGCGCTGAGCGCCGGGCGTTCGGGTGCGCGTCAGCTGCGAGCTGATTACGCGCTCATCCGGCGGCACTCGCGCGGCCCCGCGACACAACACCCATTCCGCTATGGCGTGAGTTGTTTGGCGTATGGAAAACAGCGCAAGATGCCACAAGGTGTCGCGGCTTCCCGCGCGGTCATGTAGCCGTTCCGTTCGTAGAACGTGCGGGCGCTGCTCGTGCTGTTGAGGCTCAGGTACTTGAGACCCCAGGTCGCAGCCCACGCCTCCAGAGCAAACAGCAACGCCACGCCGACTCCGCGCCCCTGCATCCCCGGCCGCACGTAGCAGAGCTCGATCGCCCCGCCACGCGTCAGCGCGCCTACTCCCGCCAGCGCGCCGCCGCGTTCCGCAACCAGAGTGCATCTCGTGCGGTCCGCGACCCAGCGCTGCCACTGCTCGACGGTCTTGTTGGCCAGCCACTCGCCGAGAATCGCGACGTCGTTCCCATGGTCGGCGACGCACAGCTCCGTGATTGAGGCGCGCAGGAGCGCCACGGCGGACTCCGCGTCTTCGAGAGTGGCGACGCGCGTGGAATTGGCTGGCATTGGGCTAAAGCTCGACCGAGGTCGAGTATACGACGATGAGCCAGGCGCACGCCTTCCGCTCGCAGCCGCACGGCTCTTTTCGGCCCGATCCGGCCAAATCACAGTGCAAACCCTAGGGGCCAATTCAAAACTATCGAAGAGTGCGGGACTCAGTCCCCGACGCCCGTGCCGTCGTCGGGGGACTCGGGCTCGGCCCGAGCGCGGCAGTCGAGGCACAGGGTGCCCCGATTTTCGTCGTACTGTAGCTGACGCAGCGAGCCACAGCTCTCACATGCGAAATGCGGAACGAGCGTTACGTCCACGCCCGCGGTCTCCAAATCCTCGCGGGTTAGGATGCCCACCAGGGCTCCGCTGGCCATCACCAACACCGAATCAACCTCGCCCTCCGACATGGCCTGAACGGCTCGTTCCACGTCGTCCTCGGATGTTACACTTGTGACTGCGCGCTTCGCGACCTGCCGCACCGGCGCATTCAAGTTGAGTTCCTCGAGGTCGCCGGTGCACACCATTCCAACCACTTCGCCATGCTCGATGAGTGGCAAATGGTGGATGCCGTGCTGTTCGGCAAACTGCAACGCTTCGGCCGTCGCCATGTCCGGCGGGATTGTCCTGACGGGGGAACGCATCACCTGGTCGACACGCTGAATCGAAGTCATTTCAGGCCTCCTTCAAGGTTGCAAAACACCACTGAATCTTCGCGTTTAATAGGCAAAACCCGAATGCGCGCGGATCCCGCCATGGGTGGAAAGCAGCGCCGCCCGCGCAAGTCCGAACTGACCGCTTCCGCGCGTGCACTGGCGCGGATTGGCTAACGACGGAAAGGAACTGCTTCACGATAAACCCCGGCGCCGGTTTGTGCACGCGTGAATCCACTCGACTCAAAAAGTCGCGAGCAAAGGTCTCGCCCCGCAGCCAGCCCTTTTGGACTTTCGCTCGGGACAGGCAACCTGCCGCCACAGCTTTCTCGGGAGGGCGCGAGCCACCCCCA
>JAEUAF010000372.1 GCA_019695485.1 Sorangium sp. | reverse complement strand
AGGGCCGCCTTCTGGTTGACGACGCCGCGGATGTGGCGCCGGCGGGAACCGAGCCCGACGTAGCGGGCGGCGCAGCTCGAGTGACGTCGCCAGGCGCTCCAGCTGCGCTGGTGCCGCCGGCCGCGGGCGATGCTGAGCCACTCGCCGCGGAAGCAGGCGTTCCGGCGCTGGGCGCGTCTGCTGCTGCAGGCGCGGCCGCCGCAGGCCCGGGCGAAGTCGCACAGCCAGCGGCAGCGGCAACCACCAGAACCAGACCCAGCGCACCGAATGGCATTTCCACGGTCCGTTTCTTAGCGCGGATCGGCGGGCGTCAGAAGCCCTGCGACGCATCTTTCGCGCGCGCTCCGGCGTAGCCGAGCGAAGCGAGCCGCTCTAAGCTGGAGGGAGCGTTTTACCATGATTGTCACTCGTCGCACGCCGCCTGCCGCCGTTGGCTGTGGGCTCTGCTTGGTTTTGCTGCTGTGTGGCGCGTGCCAAAAAGGCCGGGGGCAAGACGGCGCGCCCGCTAGCCACGAATCTCCGCGGGTCGCCGCTTCCGTCGGCACGCCCACGGCGAGCGCAGTTGCCAGCCACGAGCCACATCGAAGGCCCGTGCGCGAACCCGACACGCAAGCACCGGCGGCGCGACGCAGCGAAGGCCAGGGCCGCCTTCTGGTTGACGACGCCGCGGATGTGGCGCCGGCGGGACCAGCCACCGCCACCGCGGACGGCGTCGTCATGATCGACAAGAACGATCGAGTGCTGCTCGCCGCGCGCCACGGGCTGCCAAGCGCGGCACACCCAGCGCCCTCCCCGCTCGACAAGCTTGAGCGCACGCGGGACGACTTCGCGCCGCACGGACGAGGCCCCGCAGTGCTCGCGGGCTTTGCCTACTGGGTGAGTCAAGGGCGATTGCTGCGATCGCGCGTGTCCGGGGTGGGCGAACCCGAAGTCCTGGCGCGTGATGCGCGCAACGGAACGCGCGTCGCGGCCGCGGAAGGCCCGGAGGGCGCTGGAATCGTCGCGTACATCACCACCATCGGAAGCGGCGACGCGCCGCACGCCAAGCTATGGACCACGGCGGGGAAAACCTACGACTTGACCGCCGAAGGCGCGGGCACGAGCAGCGTCTCCTTGGTCACACAGCAACGGGGTTGGATGGCGATCACACTCGACGGTCGCAGCGGGATGACGCCCCTTCACGCACGCGAGCTGCTGCGGAGTGGTACGAGCGAGATAACACTCGGTGCGGACGTCGTGTCTTGGGTCGGCGCGTCCGCACAGGCAACCACGGAGGTCTTCGCTGCCGCCACCAACGACGACCTGTGGGCGTTCGTCCCGATCGAGCAGGACGTGACACACTTCGGACTCGCACGAATCCATGTCGGGACCCAACCCCGCCTCGACGTGCCGGCGAGCTTCATCACTTATCCGAATGGCACCAACTCGGCCCCCGTAGCGGTGGCGTCGGTTTGCGGAAGGACCACGCTCGTCTTCGCGCAGCCAGCGAGCGCGGAACCGAACGCGCCCGAGGAGCTTCTGCTGACGACGCTCGAGAACGGTGAGCTCGAGCCCGCAGAACTCGTGGCCAATGGGCGAGCGTTCGCCAATGCGTCGCTCGCCCCGCTCCCGGGCGGCGCGCTACTCGTCTACAGGGTTCTGCACCGCACGCTCGCGCGCACGCTGCGCTGTCGCCGCGACTCCGAGCCCGCTCCGGCCACCAAGCCCGCCCACTCAGGGTGAACTGCTGCGCCCGGGAGCCACCAAGGGCCTCCCGCACGCGACGAATTGAGCGGATTTCTTGCGGCCTCGGCACTAGAACGCCCTCGGCCGGCCAATTCTCCGCCGCCCAGGAGCTCTTCTTTCATGGCTTTACAATCCGCACGCCGGAGCGCCCGCAAAGGCTCGCGCAAACCAGCCAAGCCGCCGCGCTTCAGCGCAAAGACGGCCGACAAGCACGACCTTTACCAGCGCTCCGTTCAGGACGCTGAAACCGAGAGTCGCTTCATCGAGAAGGTCTTCAAAAAGCGCGTCGGGCGCCCCGCGGAGAGTTTGCGCGAAGACTTCTGCGGCACGGCCCTACTCACAGCGACTTGGGTCAAGCGCGGGCCGCAGCGGCGCGGGATCGGCATCGATCTCGATCCGTCAGTCTTGGCGTGGGGCACGAAGCACAACATCGCACCGCTGGGCGACGCTAGCGAGCGTGTGAAGCTCTACCAGCAGGATGTGCGCGACTCGATTCCGGAGAAGGTGGACGTCATCGGCGCCTTCAACTTCAGTTATTGGATCTTCATGACGCGCGATGAAATGCGCAAATACTTCGCCCACGTCAGGCGCGGACTCAAAAAGGACGGCATCTTTCTGCTCGACGCCTATGGCGGCTGGGACGCACAAGAGCCGATGCTCGAGAACCGGCCGATGCGCGGCGGCTTCACCTATGTGTGGGATCAGGATAAATTCTGTCCGATCACACATCGCATCACCAACTACATCCACTTCCATTTCAAGGACGGCACCAAGCTCGAACGCGCCTTCACCTATGAGTGGCGCTATTGGACCTTGCCCGAACTCACCGAGCTCTTGGCGGAGGCAGGTTTTCGGGACATCGAAGTCTATTGGGACACCAGCGACGATGACGTGCACGAGGCCTACAAGCCGCGCAAAAGAGCGGAAAATCAGCCTGGCTGGCTCGCCTACTTGGCCGCCAGGCCGTAGTCGCAGCTCGGCAGCTGAAAGATTGAGCCGCCCGGCGCGTTCGTGCGTCTAACCGCTGATGGAGCTGCCCCTCGTGCCACGCAAGTCCCCGGCCGCACTGACAGAACGGAGTAGCCTGCGCTGGCTAGCAATCTTGCTGATCTCCGGGTGCGCCCGGCAAGCGGCGCCGGAAACGCAGAGTAGCCCTGCCATGCAGGCGCCCGAGCCGAGCGAGGCGGCCTCCCCGGAAGCGCCCCCCGCACCCAAATCCGCCGACAAGGACGACGCAGAGTTCGCGAGCATCGAGCAGGCCGAGGCGGCCCTGTCGCAGGCGCAGGCCGAACTCGAGCGAGTCGCTATGAACGAAGGGGCGCCGACGCCGAGCGCCCCGGGACGCGCGTCGGCGGCATCGGCGGGCGCTGCGCGTGACCTCGACTCCGCGCGCGCCGATAGAGCGGAGAAGCCGAGCGCCGTCGATGAAGCGCGTCAATCCCCGCGCAAGGGGCGCGCCCCAGCGCAGGCTCCGGCCGCAGCCGCGCCCGCTCCACCGCCAGCGCACGAGGCGGAGGCGAAGAAAGAGGAAGATGCCTGCGAGATGACGTGCAAGGCGTTCGCTTCGCTGCTGCGCGCCAAGGCCGCTGTCTGTCGGCTCGACAAAGAAGGCGGAGCGCGCTGCGGACGTGCCCAAAGCATCGTGCAGGCAGCCGAGGGGAGAGTGGCGAGCTGCGCGTGTCCGCGCTGAGCCCTGCCGAAACGCCCGTCGTCGGGCGACTCGCACCGAGCCCAACCGGGCTTTTGCACTTGGGGCATGCGCGCACCTTCCTCATCGCGTGGTGGTCGGCGCGCGCGCAGGGCGGCAAAGTCCTACTGCGCATCGAAGATCTCGACAGCGCTCGCTCGGATCCGAGCCTCATCGCGGCAAGCATGCGCGATCTCGAGTGGCTCGGACTCGACTGGGACGAAGCGCCCTACGTGCAGTCTGCAGGCGAAGAGCGGCTCCAAGTCGCCATTTCTGAGCTACTCGCGCGCGGCTTGGCCTACGCCTGCACGTGCACACGCGGCGATCTTCGCAATGCGGCGAGCGCCCCGCAGCTCGGTGTCACCGAGATCCGCTATGCCGGCACGTGTCGGGATCGCTATCCGACGCTGGCGGCGGCGCGCGCGAGTGGCCGCGCAGCGGGCGTTCGCTTACGTGTCCCAGACGGCGCGCTCAGCTTCACCGACTTGGTGAGAGGTGAGCAAGCGTTCGACGTTCAGAGCGAAGTCGGCGATTTCTTGATTGCACGGCGCGACGGAGTGCCCGCTTATCAACTCGCCGTAGTGGTGGACGACGCATTTCAAGGCGTCACCGAAGTGGTGCGCGGCGACGACCTGCTCGCCAGCACGCCGCGCCAAATCTGGTTGGAGCGCGCGCTCGCGCTGTCCGAGCCACGCTGGGCCCATGTGCCGCTCGTCGTCGACGCCGCGGGGCGACGCCTCGCGAAACGCGAAGACGCGCTCAGCCTCGCCGAGCTGCGGGCACGCGGCATCGACCCGCGCCGTGTGGTGGCCTGGGTCGCCGCGAGCGCGGGCATGCCGCTGTCAGAGTGGATAACCCCCGGGGAAGCCCTGCCCGCGTTCCAACTCGACGCCTTGCCGAGCAATCAAGTATCGACGACCACCGCCGAGTTTCTGCGCTGAAAACGCGCTCCCCGCCGGCGTTGCGCTCAACAGCGCGCCGACCCCATCACTTCAGGTGCCGTCGAACCCGCCGGCATCAGGATCGAGCCAAACCAACAAGGCCTCACTCGCTCCAGGCGGCAGCGGTGCGCCTTCGTCGAGCACTTCCGCGACGAGCGAACGCCCACCGCTCTTCGGACGCACCACCGCTACGCGCAGCGCACGCCGCGAGCGCGGCGCGCTTACCGCGACCGGCTTGAGCGGCGCCCTCGGCTTCACCGACTTGTCCGGACGCGGCGGAGCGGGCACGCTCTTCGAGCCGGCGGTGGAGGTCGGAGAAGAAGCCGCCTCGGGGTTCGACGCGGGTTCAGGGCTCGAGCCGGGCTCCGGACTCGAAGCGGGCTCGAGGCCTTGAAGGAGGGCCACCCCGCTTTGCTGCATGGCACGAGCGGTCACAATCGCAGGCGAGTCGACGATCGTTTGATCATTGAAGTCATCGAACGACGCCAGCACGCTGGCCTCGTCGCGTGGCGACGAGTCGGGCGAAATTTCGAGCTTGGTCATGAAGTCGGCGGCGACGCGGGCTAGCCCTACGGCGCGCAAATCGTTGCCATGTGCTTCGGCTGCCTCTGCGGCGCGGCGCAACCAGCGCACCGCCTCCCGAACGTCGCCGCGACGCCATTCGGCGCCGCCCGCTTCGAGCGCCTTCGCGACGGAAGTTTGGTCACCGAACTCGGGGGCTGGGTAGACCAGCTTCGACGTCTGCATTGGGGATGCGGATTTTACGCCGCCCGAGGCACACCGAAAGGGGCTTCTTGCAGACTCGCCAAAAGGCTCGGGAGCCGACGGAATTCGCGAGAAATTCGCCGGCCGGCCGAGCACTCGGCGAGGCCCAGGTCGGGCCGTCTAGCCCGCGAAACCACCGAAAGCTGCGGCCAAGGGGGTCGCGCAGGATGGTGTAACGTCGCACCGCGATGACCGCCTCTAGCAGCGAAGCGTCCCGGCCGGTTCCGTTCACGGCGTTCGAGCGACGCTTCGGTCACCCCCCCGGCCTGCTGGTGCTGTTCTTCGCTGAGATGTGGGAGCGCTTCAGTTACTACGGCATGCGCGGGCTGTTGAAGCTCTACATGACGAACTACCTGTTCGTCACCGCGCGTGAAGCGCTCCAAGGCTGCCGACAACACACGCCACAATGTGCGCTGGTCGGCGGCGACCCGCACCACGTCTTCTTCTGGGATGCACTCAGCCGCTTCTTGCCGAGCAGCACCAGCGACTCGGCGTCGATTGTGTATGGCTATTACATCGGGCTCGTCTACGCGACGCCATTTTTCGGAGGCATCCTCGCCGATCGCTTCCTCGGACAGCGCAAGACCGTAGTGCTCGGCGCTCTGTTGATGGCAGCCGGGCATTTCGTGATGGCGATCGAGAGCTCGTTCTTCGTCGCGCTGAGTCTGTTGGTGCTCGGCAACGGCGCATTCAAACCCAATGTGTCGACGCAGGTGGGCAGCCTCTACGCGCCCGACGACCCGCGCCGCGACGGCGCGTATACGATCTTCTATATGGGCATCAATCTCGGGGCGTTCGTGTGCAACCTGGTGTGCGGCACGCTGGCCGCCGTGTATGGTTGGCACTACGGGTTTGCCGCGGCGGGCGTCGGCATGCTGCTCGGGCTCAGCGTGTACTTGGGTGGCCAGAAGTACCTGGCGATCGATGCTCTCACCCGCGAAAAGAGCTTGCCGATCCACGAGAAAAAGCCCTTCACCGTCAATGAGAAGCGCCGCATCGGAGCACTGATTGCGCTCTGCGCGCTCACCATCGTGTTTTGGGCGGTGTTCGAGCAGCAAGGCAACACCATGCAGACCTGGGCCGACGAGAAGACGCACTGGCCAACGCTGTTCGGTTTTCAGATTCCGTCGACTTGGTTTCAGTCGATCAATCCGCTCGGCATCATCATCCTGGCGCCCTTGCTCGACATCTTCTGGAGATATCAGAACCGTCACGGCAAAGAGCCGTCCACGATTGGGAAGATGGCGTTCGGTTGCATCATCCTCGGCGGCAGCTTCATCGTGATGATCGTCGGCGCCCGCTTGGTGGGAGATGGCAAAGGCAGTCTATTCTGGCCGACCTTCGCGACCGTGCTTTACACGGTGGGTGAGCTCTACTTGTCGCCGATCGGGCTGTCGCTGGTCGCCAAAGTCGCGCCCGCCCGCGTGGTCTCGATGATGATGGGCTTTTGGTTCTTGGCGGCGTTCATCGGCAATATCCTGAGCGGCTACATCGGTGTGCTCTACACTCATTGGTCCAAAGAGGCGTTCTTCGCGCTACTCACCCTGCTCGGTGTGGCCGCCGGTTTGGCGCTCCTCGCCTTCAAACGCCCCCTGAAATCGGCGATGGAGCAGCCGTGATCGCTCAGCAAACAGGCGCGGCGCAAACAGGCGGAGACATAGCCCCTGCACTACTGCCTGGCTCGAACGGCAACGTGGCCTCAGCGCTGAACGATCTGCGCGAATAGCAGCGCTCGCCGCACGACTTCGAGCGAAAGGCCGCTTCGCTCCGCAATCTCAGGGGTGCTTGGCGTTCGACCGAGCTCGCGCTTCAGGCTGCGCGCGGCCGTGAGCACCGCGCCCAACGCGCTGGACGCCGGCTCCACGCCCTCCCCTACGCGCCGACCGTGCGACTCGAGAAACGTGAGGAGCGCGTCGATCTCCTCGCTGGTGACGGCCAAGGTCCCGAGCGCCTCGGCGACCTCGTCCAACGAAATCAGCGACGGAGACCGCGCGAGGAGCTCGCGGGCGACAGCCAACAGTTCGTCACGCAACATGGCGCCAAGCCTCCTTTAGGCCTCAGCTCTCGCCCGGATCCACGCTCGGACTCGGAGCCGCGATTTCTTCTTTGACTGGCAGGCGCGGACGTCGAATGCCGGCGCTCGCCAAGCGCGCTGAAACGGCCGTAATGCGCGCCAGATCCTCAGGACCCAAAATCCCGAGTAAGCGCGGGCCATCGACGACCACCACCGGCAAACCAGCTTGCAGGACGCGCTCGCGCACCTCGAGGAGCGGCGTGTCAGCCGCGCAGAGCGGTAGGTTGCGACGCACTACTTGGCTGATATTGGCGCGCAGTCCGAGCCGCGAGGCAGCAAAGACCGCTTCGTCGCGCAGCACCACGCCAATCAGATCCGAACCGTAAACGACCGGAAAGAATGCTTGCGGCGTGCGCAGCGCGTGATCCAACACTTCACCGAGATCGTCTCCTGGCGCTAGCGCTTGCGCCGCGGGATTGCAGACCTCGCCCGCCGTCAGCTCCAGAAGCACCTCGCTCGCCACGCCAAGATTGCGTTCTTGCGCCGCTCCGAAGAAGACCAGTGCGCCGATCAGGACCAGGCCGGGCCATCCTCCCGCGAGTCCGGCGAGCGCCAAGCCGACCCCAAACACCTGACCGAGCGCCGCCGCGATGGTGGTTGCGCGCGAACGGCCGAGGAAAAACGAGAGGATCGCGCGCAGCACCCGACCGCCGTCCATGGGCAAGGCCGGCAACATGTTGAAGAGCGCGAGAAACACGTTCATCGGCAGCAACAGCGCAAACAAAGCCTCACGGCTCGGATGTTCGATCTGATAGAGCCAGTACGCCTTGTCTGGCGGCGCGCCCAAGCGCTGCACCAGAACGACGGCGATCACGACCGCAATCGCGAAGTTTACGAACGGCCCTGCCAGCGCCGTCAAGAGCTCGGCGAGAGGTCGGGTCGGCTCGCGCAGCATGCGTGTCATCCCACCAATCGGCAGCAAGATGATGTCGCGTACGTGTGCCCCGAAACGCCGCGCGACCAGGCTGTGACCGAGCTCGTGCAGGGTCACGCAGGCGAACAGCGCCAAGACCGAGAGCACAGCGAAGACTCCGGCTCGCACGCCTTGCCGTCCTTCGACGAGCGCCGAGTACGCGACCAACAAGAAAAACGTCAGGTGGACCCGAATCTCGATTCCGAACAGCCTCGCGATCCGGAACGAGCCCCTCACGGCCGCACCGCGCCGCACGGGGAGCCGAAGTGCAGGGCACGGAAACCGTCACCCAATACGCCGGCACGCGTGCCGCAACTATCCCGCGAGGTCAGCATGTCGCGGCTGGTTTGCTGCCGAACGCAGCCGAGCGCAAGACCAACCCGCCCGGCGCGAGGCGAGCCAAATGACAAACGTATGGCAACAGCGTTTCGGCTTCGCATTGCCGCTTGCAGAAGTGAAATGAATGGGCCTCGGTGGGCTTGGTATGTGCTTGAAACTGGGGAGAGGAATTCAGGCACGGAAGGTGCACTAAGGAACCTTCGCAGGCGGCGCCCTTGGTGCCCCCCCCTCCGCCTCGGTCGCCGCCTCCCTAATCTCATCAGCGGCTTGGAGCGCCCCCCTCGCTCCAGGCCGTTGTCTTTTTCCTCAGCGGCTTGGAGCTTCCCCCCTCGCTCCAGGCCGCTGTCTTTTTCCTCAGCGGCTTGGAGCTCCCCCTCGTTCCAGGCCGCTGTCTTGTCCTCAACGGCTTGGAGCTCCCCTCGCTCCGGGCCGTTGCCTTTTTTGTCAGCGCGCGCGTCTGGAAGAGCTGCCAGACTTGCAGTGGAGCGGACCTTCGGGGCCCTAGGCGGACCTAGGCCTGCCAGGCAAGCTCTTCGAGGCGGGCGACTGTCGCCGCCATCAGCGGGATCAGCGCGCGGACTTCACTGTTGCGAAACGGGTGATCGAAACGAGCCAGCTCGAGCAGCCCGGCGAGATCCGATGCTGCACGGATCGGGACGATGGCCAGTCCCGTCGGAACTCGGTCTGGACACAAACGCAGGGCGGTGGAGCGAGCGGCCAAGTTGGAATCTGGCAGCAGTACGGTAGGTTCGCCCTCGCGAGCTAGACAAAGAGCGGCGTCGCGGCGCGGTAGGAGTTGTCCAAGCTCGAGCGACGGGTCACCCAAACAAGCTGAAACCATTGGCAGATCGAGCGGTGGGCGGACCCGATAGAGCGCGCCCACCGAAGCCTGGGTGAAAGCACAAGCGCCCTGAAGCGCGAGGGACATGACCTCGTCTGAGTCTTTCGCTTCCGAAAGCCAGCGCACGACATCCCGAGGCGACAGGGAGAATGGAGTGAGTCCTTCCGCTTGTGAAAGACCCAGAGCGCGGATCTCACGGACCGCCTCCAACGGACGCCACTCGCCACCTTCTTCGGGTTGAACCAAGCAATCGGCGGGGATCCGGCCGTCGAGGAAACCGCGCACCAGAAGATGAGTGGCGACCGGACCCACCGTCAGCTCTCCATTTGAAACCAGCCACGCTGGAGCAATCTCGAAGCCTGGGGCCGAATGGACGCGAAGGTGCATGGGGGTAACAGTCTCCTTGGAACTCAGGAGTCGAGTCTCGGGCCTGATCGCCGTGTTGGCCAAATCTCATGCGGAAGGGAAGCGCCGCGACCAGGCGCTGGCGCTAGCGACATAATTTTCCAGCGACGCTCACGGTTCGTCGATCCGGCGCCCCAGAAAGCTCTGCGGCTCCGGCTGCACCAGCTCACTAAGACCCCACCCGATTTCGGTTTCCGCAAGGGCGCGCGCGGCCTTCTGCGCATCCTCGAAGGTACGCCACACCACGCGATGCGCGAAAGTCGGCTCGCCGACGTAGAGCTCGCAGCTCACGAAGCCCGGCCGTGTCGCGAGCCAGGTCCGCAGGGAACGCGCAAGCTCGAGATAGTCAGCGGCGCGAGCGCCGGATCGAAGCCGAGAGATAACCAGCTCAACAACCATGAGTCCCGCAGCGTTCATAGCTGAAGGTCGGGACTTAGACCAATCGCAAACGCCGATCGCAGCGGTTCCGCGCTTCCGAACATCCGCGAGGGGGGACCGGGACGGCGAGCCCCGACGTCAAGCGCCGGTAGGCTGCCTGCGAGTTAGCCACACCAGCGTCTCTACGTGGTGAGTGCCGGGGAACATGTCGAAACCCCGCACGGATTCGAGCTCATAGTGGTCGCGACACAAGCTCTTGAGGTCGCGCGCCAGAGTGACGGGGTCGCACGAGCAGTAGGCAATGAAGCTTGGGCGCAGCGCCAGTAGCGACTCGATCACGTCCGCCGCACCCGCCCGCGGGGGATCGAGTAAGACGAGGTCGAACGGCTCGCGCGCCGCGGCCAGACGCCGCAATGCCCCCCCTGCATCCTCGCACAGGGCAGGAACCACCGCGCCACGCCCACTGAGCGTTCGCACGGCGCTCTGCTGCGCCTGCGCGTGACCCTCGATCATCATGCCCTCGAGGCCCGCCGCCACGAGCGGCAGCGTGAAATTGCCGGCCCCCGCGTAGACGTCCAGGAAGCGCCGCACCTCGTGCGCGCGAGCACTCCCGACGACGCTCTCGACCAGCTTCAGATTCACCTCCCAGTTGACCTGAACGAACGCGTGCGGGGACGCTTCGAGCCAAAGAGAGTCGGCGAGCTGAAAGCGTTGATGATAGTCGGCGTCGAGCGTCGCGATCGCCACGTGAAACTCGGCGCGCAGCGCCGCGAGCCAAGCGCGTGCAGATTCTTGCGCGGCAAGCGGCACTCCCACTGCAGTCAAGCGCACGGAGCGCTCGGGCTCGAACTCCGAGACCCGCAGTTCCGCTTGCTCGAAGTGCCGCGCCAAGTTCGGAAAGCTCGCGCTGATGCGGCGGAATGCGGCGAGCGCGGCGTCGAGCCTGGGAGACGCCGCGGCGCAGCTCTCGACCTCCACCAAAGCGTGGCTCTTTCCTGCGAAAAACCCGACGCGGCCCTGCTTGTCGATGTGAAGCCGAATGCGCAGCCGGTAGCCGAGCGGACGCGGCGAACGCTCCACCGAGATCGGCGGCAGCGCGCGAAATCCGCCTGTGCGCGTCAGAGCCTCGGCGATCAGCCCGGCTTTGTGGCGCAGCTGCGCCTCGTAGTTGAGATGCAGCCAATCGCAGCCGCCACAGGCCTCCGCGATTGGACACGCCGGGACCACGCGTTCCGATGATGGCGCAAGGACCTGAAAGCCGCGCGCGCGCACATAGCCACGGTGAGCCTCGACGGCGTTGACCTGAATATGCTCTCCAGGCAGCGCCCCATCCGCAAAACCGATCGATCCGTCAACGAGCCGCGCCATGCCCGCGCCGCCGGGCACGAGCTTCTCAATCACCCATGCGCGGTCCTCTGTCACGAAGCCGACCCCGCGCTCGAATCGGCAGCCGGGGTCGGGTAGTGGCTGAGCGCGACGCGGTTGCCTTCGGGATCGCGCAGGTAGGAAGTGAACAGCGTGCGCGATTCGATCGGATGGCCTAGCGCCAGCAGGCGTGCCTCGAGCGTTACGCGCTGGTCGGGAGTGACGCAAAGTGCGATCAGGAAGGGCCCGCAGCCGATCGATCGCACCGGACGTGGCGGCTCGTCGCTCTGCTCGAGCATCAGCAGAGTCCCTTCCAAATCGAGCCAAATCGAGCGCAACGAGCCGTCCGCCGCCCGATGTCGAGCCGACTCCGGGAGCCCGAGCGCCTCACGGTAGAATGCGGCGAGCGCCTCGACCCGCTGCGCGCCTACGGCAACATGGTGCAGCCGCGTCATCGCCGCTTAGAAGGGCCTGCGCCGCGCGGCGGAGGCGCGGGAGCCGGCTTGGCGTCCTCGTCCTCGTCCTCGTCCGTCTGAAGCTCGAAGCCGCAGTGCTGTAGAAAGCTTGCAACGAATTCAATCGCGGGCTCCGGCCAGCCTGCGCCTCGCGCGTAGGTCTCGAGATCCTCGAGGTCGTTCGCCAACGCCTCGATGCTATCGTCGTCGAGGCGTTGCACGTAGAGCCCAATGCGCCCGAGCACCGCGCCAGCTGCCTCCGGATCCACGCTGCGATCCTCGGAGAGATCCAAGAACGCGGCGGCGTGTAGCAGGGCGAGCAGCAGCGGGCTCACCGGGGCGTCTTCAGGCAACAGCGGAAGCAGGAATGCTTCGGACGTTGTTTCGGGCCGCGTCGGAGCCGGGCGCGCTTTAGAGTCCTGTTTTGCTGGGCGCGCCTGCGCGGGCGCCGGTCGCGGAGTGGGAGTTCTGGGCTTACCAGTGGGTCGATGTCGCACTTCGACAGCTTACCCGAGTCGATTCCGTCTCGACAGCAACATCAGCATGGAAGCACGACGCCCATGTCGCGGTTTCGCCACGGCGCGCGCAACGGGCGGACAATTCTGCGATTTGCAGAATCGAAGCGCGGAACGCAAATCCACAGCGGCCGTAGTGCGTCTGAACGGAAGTGGTGGCGGTCGAAACCAACGTAGCGTGCGTCGGAATGAATCGTGCATCACCGACGTTCGATAGTCAGCCTGAGAGTGCGTGTACGAGGAGTCAACGATCCATGAAGCCGGCAATCGATCCAAAAGACACGAGCTCCCCGCGAGACGAAGGTTCCGCGGTTCGGGAACGCACGCCGAGCAGACATCCGTCCACGCCGGACTTGAGCGTTTCCCGCGAAGCGCGAATCGAGCAGAAGATCGCCGAAGCCGAACGCCTGCTCGATCGAGACGATCCGCGACGCCGCATGCTGCAGGTAGCGTTCATGCGCCGGGATGAAGGGCTCGTCTACGCCGTTCTGTCCACGTTGCGCGACCCGCCGAAGAGCCGTTGATAATCGAGGTCGCGCATGTTCGCGTTTGCCTTTACGGCAGCGAACGGTCGTCAGCAACGAAGTTGGCGGCGGGCGATCGTCGACGCTGGAATCTCCAGCGCGCGGTAAGCGCCTGGGGGGCGCCGAGAAGGGCGGACGGCCGAGCGAATCGGCGCTGCGCTTTCTGCGCGGCCCAATGCGCAAGCCGCACACCAGTCACACACAGCCAGAGTGTTGGCTATCGTACTCGCGCATACAGCCGAGCCACCGCCGAGTATGGCGTGTAACACTGAAGTCTTCGCGGTCGAGGCAATCGGGCTATAGTCTAAGCCGCGATCAGCCGTTGATCGAAAGGAGGAGAGACTGTCGATGAAGCGAGGTTTGGCCGCGGCGTGTTTGGTCGTGTCCTGTCTTGGAGCGGCGCTCGCGAGCGGCGCCGAAGGCAGCGGGTCGTCCAAAGCGGCGAATGACATGGAAGTGAGGAGGCGGCCGGGCGGCGCGGTCTTGCGCTTTCCCAAAGGGACGCGCTTCGGCGTGGGGAGTCCCATCAAAGTGCAGCTCGATTCGCGGCCGGAACGCACGCTGGCCCAAGCCATCTCGCTCACCGCGGGCCGCGTCGAAGTCGATCTTCCCGTCGCCAAGACCAAGACCACCGCTGTCCTCGTGCAGGGTCCCAACAAGATCAGCGCGGTCGCCAAGGGCGGCCACAGCGTGTTCATCGCCGCTCCCAAGAACGTCACCGTCGGTGCGATCTCGGGCGATATGCTGGTCGCCAACGGGAACGACTGGCGCGTGTTGCCGTCGGGAACGGTGCGCGAGTTCCCAGCGGGCGGAGCAGCCGCCGACCACAACGTGCTCGGCGCACCCATCGCCACGCTTTCGGCGCCGGTGGTGCTCAGTGTGAGTGGCGAGCCGACCTCGCTGCGGGCGTTGGCGAGTCCGATTTCGCGCGCCGCGAGCTACGACTTCTCTCTATTTCGACTGCAGGGCAACAACCGCGCGCTGCTCCGACGCATCGCGAGCAAAGAGAGCACGGTCAAGCTCGATGGCTTGGCGCCCGGCAGCTACGGGCTGAGCGTCCACGCGCTCGAATCCTCGGGGCTCGAAGGCGCCGAGAGTGAGCTCGTGCCGGTGCGCGTGGTCGCCGCGGAGCTCCCCGATGGCGCCAAACTGTTGGAAGGGGGGATCTTGCTACCGCCCTCTCAGCGCGTGCGATTGCTAGGCACCGAGGGCGTCGAAGTCAGCTACGGACGAGTGGCGGATTTCGTGCCGCTGCCCGACGATATCGGCCTGATTCGCGGGCAACCGACGCTGGTGCGATTGCGAGCGAAAGGCTCGAAGAGCGAGGTCGCACTCCGACTGTCGCCACGTGCCGTGCAGGCCGACATCAAGCTTGGGCCCGCGCGCGCTCGCTGGCCCCACGATGAAGTGCAGGTGTCCGTGCGACTCAGCGATGCGCGCGGCCGGCCGCTGGCCGACGACGTTTCCGTGAAGCCCGTTGCCTATGTCAACGTGACACCGGTGAAGGTCGAGTGGAAGCGCGAGCACAACGTGCTCACGGCCACGGTCCCCCCCAGCATGGAACCGGGACCGTGGGTGGTCCGGGTCGAAATCGTAGACGACACTGGTGCGATCGCCGGCCACGACTTCCTCGAAGTCGCGATGGAGCCACTCGCGCGGGAGTGAGTGCTACTCGCCGACGCGGGCGATGAAGGCCTGAATCCCGCTGGCGGTGGGGGTGAACGCGCAGCCCGTGATCACCGTGCCGTCGTCGGAGACATCCGAGACGCGGAACTCGGTCACGGCCGTCGGATCGACGCCGAAGCCGGTGAGAAGGGTCGAAATCAGACGCGCCCCTGCGGCTTGCGACCAAATCCAGCTATCGTGTGAGGTCGTCCCGACGATGACGCTGCCATCGCTGGTGATGCCGGTCGCGCTCGTGTAAGTGATGCTCCCCAAATCCAAATCGACAGCGCCGCTCGTGCGATCCCAGCGGAAGGCGAACATCTCGCCACCGCTCTCGGAGTTACGGTCACCCACCACGATGCGACCATCCGCGGTCACGGCGCGAGCTGCACTCGAGAGGTTGCTCCCGGGTCCCACGTATTGAATGCCATCGCCCGCTGTCCAGCGGTAAGCCTGCGACAAACTCGTAGAGGTTGCGCTGAGCTGGCCAACGATGGTCGTCCCGTCCCCACTCAGTGCGAGCACGTGGCCGACTTGGCCGAGGACGCCGAGATCGCGCTCACCGCTGGCCGCGGTCCAGCGGAAGAAGTGCGTCCCGTCGGAGGGCGACATATCTCTGCCCACCACGGTGCCGCCGTTGCTGCTCAGGCCTGCCTGATCGCCGGGTCCGACCAGGGTGATCCCGGCCGCCGAGGTCCACCGAAACGCACCCGTGCTGGACGGGAGTGAGGCGTAACCGGCAACGACACTGCCGTCGGCGCTCACAGCAAGCGACTGACCGTAGTCGACCGGCTCGGTAGCGCTCGCGAGCACGACGGCGCCGGCCGCTTCGGTCCAGCGGAAGGGGCGAATCGAGCTCCTCGGGTTATCCGCTACGTATCCGACGACAACGTTCCCATCGCCGCTGATCGCGTTACCGCAAGACATCCCGTAGGTCGGGGTCAAAAGCTCGATGCGTGGAAGATCGCACGCGCTCCCCGTAAAGGGCCCATCACACACGCACTGGTAGGAAGCCACCTGGTCCACGCAATGGCCATGCGCGCCACAGCTCACACCAACGCAGTCGTCGATGTTGACGCTACAAGTCGGTCCCGAAAAGCCGGTTGGACACGAACCGCCGCCAGCCGCGCCGCCGTCGCCGCCCGCACTGTCATTGCCGACGCCGGCGGCACCTGCCGCGGGTTCCGTCGGAACGCCTCCCATAGCGTTCTCGCCAGCCGAGGCGCCAGCTGCGGCGCTGCCACCGGACGAGCTACCTCCTTGCGTCGAGCCACCGCGAGCGGCGCCGCCCCCCGAACCGGCAGCGGTCGTGACGCCGCCCGTGTTCGGGTGGCCTGCAGTCGACGAGCCGCCACTCGTGGAAGCCGCTCCGCCGGAGCTTCCAGAATGATACTCGCGATCGGAGCCGCAAGCCGCGAACCCGCCCAGCAGAAGAGAAGAGCCGACCACCCCAGAGAATCTGAAAAAGCGCGCCAAAGCGCGCTGACTATACGACAAGGAACGCGAAAGACCAGGCGCCCCTCAGCCCTCGGAGCGGCGCACCTTTACCGTCGCGCTGCTTCCCGCTAAAAGGCCGTGCTTCGACTGCCAGCCCTCGCTACCAATCCCAATGAAATTACGCGCTCCTCTTCGCGCCGTGTTGTTCGACCTCGACGGCGTCCTCTTGAACAGCGAACCCATTTACACCCAAGGGATCCAACAAGTGGTGAGCGAGTTCGGTCATGTTTACGATTGGTCGATCAAGCGAGACATGATGGGCCGCAGTGACCTCGAAGGCGCGACGCTGCTCGTCGAGCGGCTCGCCTTGCCAATTTCGGTGGCGGAGTACATGGCGCGGCGCGAGCCGATCCTCGAGCGCCTGCTCGCCAGCTCCCCAGCGATGGCAGGGGCAGAAGCGCTGGTCTCCGAGCTGCGTGCGCGGGGCGTCGCGAGCGCCGTCGCCACCAGCAGTCGCCAGCGACTGTTCGACATCAAGGCCCGAGCCCACGCGTGGATCACCGATTTCCGGGTGATCGTGTGCGGCGACGATCCCGAGGTGAAAGCGCTGAAGCCTGCACCGGACATCTTCCTCACGGCCGCCTCGCGCCTCGGGATTGCCCCCGAGTGGTGCGTGGTCGTCGAGGATTCGCCGGCGGGAGTGCTGGCCGCGAAGCGCGCGGGCATGCAGGTCATCGCGCTGCCGGACCCGGAGCTCGGCGTCGACGCCGTCAAGGAAGCGGACCTCGTTGCGACCTCCTACGCGGAGCTCGGCGAAGCATTGCGAGAAGCCCTCGAGTCGGCCTAGTGCATCGTCCCGAGGGCTCGGGGAAAAGGGAGCGAGCTTTGGGAGTGGGGATGGGGTGAGGAGTCGGCGCGCGGCTAATTACAGCCGATCGGGCTGGTGCTAAGGACCAGATCGTCCATCCAAACGTCATTGGTGGCGCTGCTAAAGCTCTGCCAGCCGATCATGACTTCGACGAACTTACCGCTCAACCACGTCGCCGGCATCACGCCGTTTTGCCACTGATCGACCGCCGTGATCGAGTGCACGAGGGTGCCTCCCGCCCAAGCCGATAGCGTATTCGGCGATTGGTCGCCGATGAACGCCACCTCGATGCACGCCCATTGATTCGCGGCGACGACGGGCCCTTTCCCCCACTGATCCATTTTCGGAGAAATGTTGTCGCTCGGTACTTCGTTCGTACCAATCACGCCCTTGATCTCGCCGAAGCGCACCTCGTCATTGGCGCTGCCAGAAGCCTTGCGGATCCCGAGCAGCGTTTCGTGATTGGCCCCTGGGTTCATGCCGAGCTGCCGCGTCTGGTAGACCCAAGCGCGCACATAGAGCTTGTTGGTGCCGCTTGGCAGGGGGCGCGTGAGCTGCGCGGGATTGCCGCCGCCATGAAAATGGACGGAGTTTTTGCCACTGTGCGCTCGCGTGGCGTCGATCAGCGCCAGCGTGCCGTCGCTCTGCGGGTTGGTGTTGTTCTTCACGTAAGAGAGGAAATTGTCCCAACCCGCGGGCTGCTTGCCAACGGTGCCCGACTCGAAGTCTTCCACCAAGAACCCCGTGGCCTTCGCCCCAGCGCTTCCGCCGCCGGAACCAGCCGCGCCGCCTGCCGACACACCGCCAGCGGGGGTGCCGCCGTTCGATGTGCCGCCGTTCGACGCGCCTCCGCTTGCAGCGCCGCCGCTTGCTGCTGCACCGCCGGAGTTCACGCCGCCATTCGCGGCTGGATTGCCCCCGTTCGCTGCTGGTGCGCCGCCGTTCGCTGCAGGCATACCGCCGGCGCCATTCGCAACGCCGCCGCTCTGCACTGGCGCCCCGCCGAACTGTGCGCCGCCCGACTGAGCTCCGCCCATCAGGTTGCTGGACACGCCGCCGCTGGCCCCTCCGGAACCGGTTGCACCGCCACTCGGACTCGATCCACCGCTACCCGACGGCGCCCGGAAGTCTCGCGCGGCACTGCAGGCAAATCCCAAAACACCAAGGCCTACGAGCGACACGATCGCACACGAACCAAGCAAGCGCTTCATGAGTGAGTCACGCTGCCATGCAGAGCCCCAGCCGGCCATCGCTTTTCAAGCGCACACTGCATGGCGCCGCTGTCCCGGCCGACCTCGGTAATTTTCTGCGCGCTCGCTGTAACTTCAGGCGGCACGGCAGCTAGAGCCCGATGCGGGCGGCTCCCAGGAAGTAGGCCAAACTGACCGAGCCGAGCATGACGCTGATGGCTGACGCCGGCCATACGAAAGCCAGGGCCGCACTCACCAAGAACACGCCCGCCGTGAGCGCAAACCAGCGATCGAAGACCACCGCCCCAACCACGTGTTGCGTCCCGAGTACGAGCAAATCCACGCACAGCACTTCAGGCAGGGGTTGCCCGAAACGAAGCGCCACCAAGCGATGCAGAAGCACGCTCAGGATCCCAATCCATACGACCAGCATCACCTTCTGCGCAAATTGATTGCCCAACAGCCGCCGTCTAAACGCGAAGGCCGCGCAAGCTTGGAGGACGAGCGCGGCCGCCGCGTTGGAGACGAATTGTTGATTGGTCGGCGGCGCGTGCAGGCGGGCTCGCCCCCACCACACGGCGGCCAGTAGCAGCGCGCCGAGCAAGCTCATGGCCGCTGCGATCAGGCGTCGTTCGCGCCGCCCCATCGTCGGATCGAGCTCCGGAGTGGCGGGCAGGCGGCGCTCGATCTCATCCAGAAGCGCGGCCATGTTTGGATAGCGCTCCGCGGGCGCGCGGGCGAGCCCGCGAGCCAAGATGCGGTGCACCCAGGCTGGCACTTGCACGGAGGGCGCCGGCACCCGAAGCTTCCCCGCCACCACGTTGCGTCGCAGCGTCGGAATGTCGTCGCCAACAAAGGGGCCCACGTCGAAGAGCGACCGATAGATAGCCACGCAAAACGCAAATTGGTCACTCGCCGGAGTGGCGCGTTCGCCCAGAAACTGCTCAGGGGCCATGAATGCAGGCGTGCCGGGCACAGGGCTGCCCTCAGACTCGCCCGTCGGCTCGACCAAGGCGGAAATCCCAAAATCGACGACACGCACCCGCCCGTCCGCGCCCACGAGGACGTTGTCCGGCTTGAAGTCTCTATGTACCAAACCGGCCGCGTGCGCGGCCGCGAGACCACGCC
>JAEUAF010000369.1 GCA_019695485.1 Sorangium sp. | reverse complement strand
GCGGTCTCGGGACGCAGTTTTGGGCAGAGCGTTGGAACGGCTCGGCGTGGGTGCGCAGTCAGTTCGGGTTCTTCGACAACGTGAACTGGACGGCCGTTAGTCGGCCGCTTGCGATCTTCTACAAGGGGTCGACCTACCTGTTTTTTTCGCTGAGCATTGCCGGCGTCGAGCAGGGAACGGTTTGCTTCTACAGCCGGAACGCTGACCTTTCGAACGTGCAGACGGCGATCGTCGACCCCACCCCAATCAAGGACTCCTCGGTCACGATGACCATGTCCGGCTGGCGATATGCCGGCAAATTGTGGATTTTGAATCAGCGCAATACGCTCAGTGGTACGATTCCTAGCAACGGCCCCAACCTGCTAGATGTCAACCTTTCACCCTGAAGAGATAGCCATGAAGCTCGCGATCCTCCCTGCTCGAGTCATCCCCGCCCGCATTGGCACAACCACCGTTGCGCCGTCTCCTGCAATGGGCTCCGTTGAGCTACTGCGCGCCATGGTGCTTTCGTTGCCGTTTTGGCGCGCTGGGCGCGATGTCAAGAAGCTGGACGCGCAGCTAGACCTGTCGCGCGATCTTGCGGCGGCCAAGCCGTGCAAGGGTTCGCAGGGCATCGAGCTACGCATGACGGCCGACGCGCAAGGCTACCTCGGCGAAGCGATGGAAGCGGCCGGCGCGACGATTCAGGACCACGACGTCAACACGTTGTTTTCCGAGGTCATGCGCTCGGTGCTCGTCGCCGCTGACGAGCCGAAGAAGTAGCTCCCATGCTGCGCGTGCGAGGCATCGAGACGACGACGCTCGGCTTCCGCGCCGAGCTGCTTCGCGTCGCCGGTCGGCTCGGTCTCAGCGCCGACGCGCTCGCGGGCGTAATGGGTCTCGAGAGCGGTTTTCGCGCGGACATCGTCAACCCGTCCGGAGGCGCAACGGGCATCTTGCAGTTCATTCCGTCGACGGCGCGCCGTCTCGGAACGACCGTCGAAGCTTTGCGGAAAATGAACGCGACGGCGCAGCTAAAGTACGTCGAAGCTTTCTTTCGTGGGACTCCGCGACTCACGCAAGGCTCGCGAGCGGGTGACTACTACATAGCCACCTTCATGCCGGCGTTTATTGGCCTTCCGGACGTGGTTCCGATCGCAGTGAAGGGCGACCCGATCTACGACCAAAACGCCGGCCTGGATGTCACGAAAGACGGCGTGCTGACCGTCGGCGACGTACGCGCGCGCCTCGAGAACGAGCTAGCACGCGCCGCCAAGCTGCCGCCACTCGTCGTCGATCCGAATGTGCCGAGCGACGCTAGCGCCGCGAGCTCAGGCGGCGACCTGTTCTTGCTGTACGTTGTAGTGGCCGGCGCGGCCTACTGGTGGCTCCGGTGAAGCTGTTCGGGCTGAGCAAGACGGAAACGCTTTGGGCGCTCGGTGCTGCCGGCGTGGGCGCTTTCCTGCTCTTGTCGAAGCGCCCGCAGTCTGCGATCGACAAGGTGACGGCAACCGATGGGCCGTCGCCATTTGATCCAACGGTGCCGGCAGAGTTTCGAGATTTCAAGCCGCCGACCATGCCCGGCTACTCGCGCATGCGCGATGCCGACGTGCCGGCTAGCGTTCGGCCGAAGCTGCCGCCGCTGCTCGTGTCGCCGCTCGGGACGATCACGAAGCTGCCGACCGATGGGCGCGACATAGCCGCCGTGATCGAGGCTCACTTTCACGAACCGGGCGGACCGGTCAAGCCGTGGGGCTGGCACAAGGGCGTGAGTCTTTACGAACGGAAAGGTGCAAACGCATGAAAAATACAATGCTGTGGGCTGGGCTTGCGGCGGTAGTGGCTTACGTAGTTTTTTACGGACCGAAAGTCATTCGCGAGTTCGACTTTGGAGACGTGCACGTAAAGAATTTTGACGACGGAACGACTACGATCGTAGGTCCAAAATTTGACGCAACCGTCAATCACGACACGAAACAAGTCATCATGGTGCGTCGCGGCAGTCTCGCGGACATCAACGCTTTTCTAGTAGCTATTGGCGAATGAAGTACGATCGCCAGCGCGCTGCGCGCATTTCAATCAGGGCCCGGGAAAAGGCTGAGCTCGCCCGGTTGCGTCTCGAGCTTTCCGGAGCGAAGGAACGGCGCAAGCGGCTGATTCGCGAGGCCCGCGCCATGTGCAAGCGCGGCCGGCTCACGCTGCGCGAGAAGATCAAAGCCAAGCGCGAGGCGTTGAAGCTCGAAGCGCTGGCAGCGCGCAAGGCAGAGCGCGCGGCGTGTCGAGCTCGCAAAGCGGTGGCGAAGTCCTCCGGTGCTCGATCGGTGGCTGCTGTCAAGCGCGCAATATCTGCGGAGCGGCACCTGCACAAGACGCAAAGATTGCAGGCAGGCGAGGTGAAACGCCGCTCGGCAAGCGAGGCGGCTTCCGAGAGCAATGATGCTGTTTTGCGCGATATTCCGCCGGAGCTTGCCGGAGTTTGGCGGGTGCACGGCAAGCGCTTTAAGGGCGGCGCTGGGGGAGCTCACCAGCGCGCAACGCGGTTTATCGAATGGGCCGAGGAAAATCTGGGAGAGGTGGTAGCCTTGCAGCAAGCTGACGCCGATCGTGACATCGCTCGCCTCGTCAAAGAGCATCAGGCCATGGCCAAAAAATCCCGCATGCGCAAAACGAAGGCTGAGATCGCCGAAGAGTTGAAGGCCGTTCCGTTTTGAAAGGGGAACCATGAGCGATGGATCTGACAACTTGGCTAGTAGATCACGGGGGGATTTGGGGAGTGATCGCGCTCGCGCTGTCGGGGGCGCTTCTGTACAAGGAACGCGAGACGCAGCGATTGCGCCTGCAGCTGGACGCGGAGCACGCGGCGCGGCTGGTCGACGCGAAGGAGAACACGAAGGCGCTGCTCGAGATCGCCGAGAAGACTCACGAAGCTCTCGACCGCATTCCGCTTCCGCTCCGCTGACCGAGTTCGGCGACGAAGAGGAAATCACCAGCGTCACCATGCTGCGCTTGAATGAAGCGCGCGTGTCCGCCGTCGAAAAGGTTCGGAAGAAAGTCGATGAAGTTTGCGGCCTAGCCGTTAAATAAACGAAAGGCCCCTTGCGGAGCCTTTCGCGGTGAGCCTTGGCCGGTACACCAAACACCCGGGACGACCGAATGTTACCCAGCAAGCACAGCACACCAGCCCCGAAACGTCAAACCCCGAAGCGTGCGGCCTCACCAGCGGCACGGACCAGGCGGCCTCCGGCGACCCCGAAGACCGCAGAGCGAGCAGGCGGTGGGAATGCAGCCCCCGCCGCCGGCCCGCGCGCTTCGGGGTTTGACCGGTTGCAGTGCGAAGCGCTGGGGGTGTTGGACGCCTACGCGGCTGAGTTTTCGTGCGCCTGGTCCAGTGGACCAGTTCTGCCAGCGCGAGGGGTGTTCTTTGCTTTCCTCGAGGGCGGTCCGCACATGGGCGTTTGGGAGAAAGCGCCGTCCGCGCGCGCCGCAAGAATTTTGCTCGCGTCGCGCCTGCTCGGCTTGGGGTTCGAACCGAAGGACGAAACATGAATCACGAAGAACAACGACAGTCGGTGATTTTTTACGCGGCCTTTGAGCACTGCGACCAGCAGTTTCAATCACTGGAAGATCCGTCTATCGTGCACGGATCGCTGTTGCCTCAGCCGATCGACGGGAAGGCGTGGAAACCAATCCCGAACCCCGCTCGCGTCAAAGAATACTGGCGCACGGTGCTACCGGTCGAGCTAGCGGCGCATTCGTACAACTACCCCAAAGAGTGGTGCGGCGGATTCACGCTTTTTTGCTTGAAACAAGCTGGTTTGGCGCACGACATTTTTTGGAAGCAAGGCTACTTGCGCGGCGCTTGGCTGCTCGATCGCAAAGCCATGCCGCAGCCTGGTGACATCGCTTACTTCGCGAAGTACCAGCATCACGCGATCGTTGAAAGCGTTGATCCGGTGGCGCGCACGTTCGATAGCATCGACGGGAACCAGCCAGCAATCGCTCGGTACCACGGCCGCCCGCTCTCGAGCGTGGCGGGCTTCTACTCGATCTCTCAGCTGCTGCTCGGCTGACGCATGTTTCGCGTTGGCGATGTTTTGGTGCGGCACGGGATTGCCGACACGGTGGAGCTAGTTCTAGCGACGCCAGCGACAGAACCGTCCGGTCGCTGGTCGCTGCGCCTGCTCTACTTTGGCAAGTCGGTCGCTACGGACATCGTCCTCGAGCTCGAGTCGGACGCTCGGCTCGCCACCGAAGCGGACCATGCGCAAGCGCGCGCCTACGCCGAGCGTCGTAAAGATCCGGAAGAGTCAAGCGAAAACGAGCCCAAGCCTCGTCCGGTAAACCTTGCGCCTCAGCTGGAATTGTTCCCGAGCCCTGCGGGCGAGGGCGAGCTGGGGCCGTCTGGTCGGGCGCGCAGCGCGCGCGGTGCGCGAGGCCCCTCGGGAGGGGCCGTTCCCCGTAGGGGACGCGGGGGAGCGAAGCGAGTCGCGGCGCTCATGGCTCTGGAAGCGGCGGCTTTCGGCCGGGGGTTCCGCCAATGAACGAGCGGCAGATATGGGACGCGAACAACGG
>JAEUAF010000594.1 GCA_019695485.1 Sorangium sp. | reverse complement strand
CCGGAGCCGTTCTCCCACGCGGAGATCGACGCTGCCATTGCCTATGCAAAGAGCGTCGGCGCCGAGCCGCTGCTGCAGGTCCCTCTGCTCAGCGACGAAGTCGGCGCCGAGCCGAGCGCGGATGCAGCGGCTGCGATGGTGGAGTACGTGAACGTCACCCAGCACTACGGAGTCCGCTACTTCTCGATCGGCAACGAGCCCGACCTCTATCCCGATCAAATGGACAAGCCTTCGAGCTACTCCGCGAACGACGCCTGCACGGCCTTCAAAGCGTTCGCGACGGCGATGAAGGCGGTTTCGCCAGAAATCAAAATCGTGGGCCCTGATTTGTCGTGGAAGTACCAATCCGGAGCCAACGACTGGTTGACACCATTCCTGCAGAATTGCGGCGATCAAATCGATGTGGTCGCGATTCACCGCTACCCGCTCGACCCGACCATGTCCACCGCGGCAAGGGCACGCGGCGACAGCCTCTCCCTCAGCAGCACTATCGACGCGGTACGGGCGAAGATGACAGCCGCCGGCGTCGGCGACAAACCACTCGCTGTGACCGAGACCAACATCACCTGGGACGGTGACCCTGCGAAGAGCGTCCTCGATGCGTCACCCGGCACCTTTCCGGCCGGGCTCTGGGTGGCGGATACCTTCGGAGTGGCGCTCACGAAGCAGCTCTGGACCACCGCTTTCTGGAGCATCAGCGAGGGCTGGACGCTCGGCTTCATTTCACCGAGCGGGCAGCTCCGCCCGGCGTATCACGCGCTGAAGCTCTACGCGGATCACTTCGGACCGACACTTCTAGCCGTGAGTGGCGCGCCAAGCAGTATCGGCGTGTACGCCAGTCGCAGCGCCGCGGACGATGCAACGCTGGTTGTCGTCGTGAATCACTCGACGAGCGACTACGACCTTACGCTAGTCGCCGACGACCTCGCTGGCGTGAACGCAACACGGCGCTTCCCCGCCAGCTCGCTATCAGCGCTGGCCCTGCCCGATAGTGGAGTTCCGACTCTCACGCGCTACACCGCAGACGACTGGGCGGCCGATCGCCCGCCACAGAACGTCGAGTAGCACCCGTCTCACACCTGTACTTTCCCGAACTCTCGAGGCACCCAGCGCCAGCGAGAACGGGCCGGCGGAGTGGCAGGTGCCCCCCCATTCGCAGGGGCCGCCCCGGACACCCATCCTGACCACCAGCGCATCGCGGCGGGAGAAAGCCCACCGCCAGGAAGCGCACGGCGCCAGGAAAAAGAAGTGACAACCGGAGCGAGGGTCTGGCCGACGGGGCAGTCACTGGGTGATAAGTCGCACTTCGGAGCCGATTCGCCGATCGGTGCGCCGCCTAGGGAAGGAACTGGAAAAGACGCCATGACACCGTTCAAACGATACTTGGCTTTCGCAACGTGCGCGGGAGCGACGCTTCTCAGCAGATCTGCGCTCGCTCAAGAGGCGGAAGCATCAGCCGAGCCATCCACCCCGACGACTTCGCCTCCACCCCCGGAACACAGCCGACTTGCGACAGCCAATGCGATCCAAATCGGCTTGGGCTTTCGCTATGGCATCTCCTTGAATGATGGCGATCTCAATCCTTGGGGCACAGGCTTGGGCCTCGACGTCGGCTTCACAATGCCGAATGCGGTCTACGTCGGAGGCAACGTCGAGTACTTCTTCGGAGGCAGTACCAAGATCGCCGGCTTCGACGTGGACGCAAACATTTGGCAGGTCAGCGGGGAGCTCGGCTACGACGTCGGGCTGGGCGACAATTTCGTGATTCGTCCCAAAGCGGGCGTTGGCTTCGCAGGACTCGTTGGAAAATCGTGCGCGAGCGACGGCACGTGTGAAACCAGCTCGTCCACCAAGTTTGCGTTCGCCCCCGGCGCGACCCTCATGTTGCTAACGTCCAAGTTCTCCCTGAGTTTGGACACGCGCTACGACCTCATATTCACCGATACGACTCAAAAGGGAGTGATCTTCAGCGTCGGAGTGGGCTTCTGACTGAATGGTGCGGCTCGGGCTACTCGGGCCGCGCCACGACCACGATCTCTTCGCCAGCGCTCCAAGTAGTGCCGTGAAAGTCGCGGTAGAATTCGACGTTACCAAAGCCCGCCCGGGCCAGCAGATGCTCCACCTCGTAGCGATAAAACCAGCGCATCTCGAGCTCGGTCTCACCGCGCAACTCCTCCGCATCGCTTTCGAAACGGAACCGCACCGTCATCACCTGCCTGGACAGGTCACGCTGCACGCGCTCCCAGCGCACCACTCGCTTCCCGTCCAGAACTACGGCCACACCTTCGCGTTCGGGCTCTTCAGCGAGCGACATGCGATCCAGCTTGGGGTCGAAGAGGTCGAACACCAGGCGTCCTTGAGGGGCCAAATGGCGCCGCACGTTGTCCAGAGTGGCCAGCTGCTCATCCACGGTCAAGAGATGTTGGAACGCGCGAAACGGTATCGTAACCAAGCCAAACTGCGCGGCGCCGACTGACACGTCTTGCATCCGCCCATGCACGAGCTGCACGTTCGCGGGTGGCATCTTCTCGCGCGGCGCCGCCAGCATTTCCGTGGACGCGTCGACCCCGACGCAGGAAACGCCGCTGCGCGCCGTCGGCAGAAGAATCCGTCCTGTGCCACAGCCGAACTCGAGGACTGGACCGCCGCTCTGTCGCGCTTGCTCGGCGTAGAAAGCGACATCACCCGCCGGGTCGCGAATCGCCGCGTAGAGGGCGTCGTAGCTACGCGCAAAGAAGCGCTCGTACCGCGCCGCGTAAACCATCGTGATTGACCGTAGCCAAGTCCTGCGTTCGAAGGCCCACAAATCGCCCGACTCGCGCGGTTCCGGATCCTTTTTTGAACCGTTTGAGCCCCTATTGGAGTGGCGCCCTGCGCAGAAGACGAGAACACGTCGAGACCCGCTCTGCCGCGCTCCAGGTCCCCCGGAAACCCGCCTGTTTGCGGACGACCAGAACCACTTTGCGGGGTAGAGTGCGCGCATGCTCATGGTGCTGCGCGGCCCCCGGACGGGCGCCGCTTCGTCGTTGTTCGTGCTGTCGGCTCTGCTCGCGGGAGCGTGCGCGCAGGCAGGAACTAGCTCGTCGCAACCCCAAACTGGGTCCGGCGGCCGCGCCGCTGTGACACAAGGCGGGAGCCAATCGGCGGGTAGTCAGAACGTTTCGACCAGCGGGGGACGCTTGGGAGCCGGAGGCCAAATCACGAGCGCTGCGGGAGGGGTCACGCCGATCGCTGGCAGCGGCAGCGGAGGCGCGGCCGGTGGAGCAAGCGGTGCTGGAGCGAGCAGTGGCGGAGCGAGCGGCGCGAACACGGCAGGCGGGACGACGACTGAGATGGACAACTGCGCGCCAGCTCCGGTTGGCGCAATCACCTTCTCTGTGCCGAGCGGAACCTTCCAAGGCGCTTTGAGTGTGGAACTCAGCACCAGCGCCGCAGGCGCCGAGATCCGCTACACGACGGACCACACGCCGCCCACGCCGAGTTCGACGCTGTACTCAGGGCCAATCGCGCTGAGCGCAACGACCGAGCTCATGGCGCAAGCGTTCGCGCAAGGCGTGGCGCTCGGGCAACCTGAAGTCGCCATCTACGTTTCGCGAGCGTTCGACCAGATGCACGACCTACCGGTGATCGTGCTCGACTCCTACGGTACCGCGTTGCCCAATCCGACGACCACTGGCGGCGGGCCGGGTGGAGCGGTCACACCCACCACGAATGCGTACGTGAACGCAGCCCTGCTCTCGTTCGAGCCGATCGCGGGAATGACCTCATTGTCTGCAGCCCCAAAGGTCGCGACTCCAGCCGGCTTCCACATTCGCGGCCAATCCTCCGCGTCGTACGACAAGAAGCCGTATCGGGTGGAACTCCACAAGGTCGATGGCAGTGATCGCAACTGTCCAATGCTCGGAATGCCGCGGGAATCGGACTGGGTGTTGCACTCCCCTTTCCCCGACAAGGCGCTCATCCGTAACGCCTTCGTTTATTCGCTCGGGCGCGCTATTGGCATGCCGGCGCCGCGCGGCGCATTCGCCGAAGTGTATGTGAACACCGCGGGGCGACCGCTCGCAAGTAGCGACTACATGGGCGTCTACTTGTTGGTCGAAACCATCAAGAACCAGAAGGATCGCTTGAATCTGCAGCAACTGCAGCCGACCGACACGGCGCTGCCCGCGCTGAGCGGCGGGTACATCTTCAAGTTCGAGTGGCAGGTGATGGATATCGAGCAGAAGCTCACGTGCCCATCGGGAACGCAAAACTGCTGGAATTGGCTGGAGCTCGACGACCCGAAGCCGTGGGTGCAAGCGCAGCAAGACTACTTGAGCCAGTATCTGGCCTCGTTCGTAACAGCGCTGCACTCGGCCAGCCCGAGTGACCCGAGCACGGGCTACCCGGCGTTCATGGATACGACGTCGTTCGCGAATCAAGTCATCATCCACGAGCTGACGCGAAACCTCGACGCCTATTCGCGCAGCCAATACTTCTACAAAGATCGGGACGCGAAGATGTTCGCTGGTCCGCTGTGGGACTACGACCTCATCGCGGGCGTCGGCTCCGCGCAGACGTACGCGAACCTTTCGCAGAGCGGTTGGCAGTACGAGAGCAACGCTTCGCGTCTAATGGTCACCGCGGACTGGTTTCCGCGCTTGCTCGCCGACCCAGCATTCAAGGCGGCGCTCGTTGCACGCTGGAAGGCCCTCCGCCAAGGCGAACTCTCGGACGCGCAGGTCACCCTGCGCATCACGACGCTGACGACTGGCCTCGCAAATGGCGCCCAACGCAATTTCCAGAAGTGGAACAACCTCACGACCGAACGCATCGGGTTCTTCACGACTCCGACGGCCGCAACTTGGGACGGCCAAGTCGCGGCCATGCACGACTGGCTGATCGGGCGCATGGCATGGCTCGACAGCCAATGGCAATGAGCAGGAGCGAACGCTTGCGGGGCCGCCGCCGACCAAATTGAGCGGGGCAGGGCACGCTGCCGCGTGCTCGCCGCTCGTCTACTTGGCGGATTCTTTGACGACCGCCGAGCGAATCGCCGCCTTCAACGGGTTGTCGTTGACGGGTGGCGGCGGCGCCGCTGGCGGAGGCGCGGGCGCGGGGCGCGCGGCTGGGCTTGGCGCAGCCGGCGTCGGATTCCTCGCCGCAACCACGCGCGGCTTGGGTTCGCTCGCTGCGACTGGCCGCGCGGCGGTTTGAGGGGCAGACGGAGGCTCGCTTGTGACGCCGCGCGCGGCTCGCGCTGCCGGCGCCGCCGGCGCTACCGCCGCGGGAGCTGGCAGTGTGCCGAGCGCATCGAGCGACACAATCTTGAGGCCATCGGCCGTTGCGCGCTCGGCGCTCGCGGGCGCGGTGGCCCCCATTGCGGAGGGCGTGTGCTCGGCGGGGTGCAGCGCTATCCGCGCGGCAGGTTGAGGCGCAGACGCCGGAAGCGGGCTCGAATTGCCGACGCTCGCCGCCACGCTACTGCTCAGTGCTGAGGCTTGCAGCGCCGCGCGCTCGCTCTCCGAAAGCATCGAGCGCGGCGTGCCCCAGCCTGGACTGCCTAGCAACGAGCGCTCGAGCGCCAGGTATTGCCGCTCGACACCGCGACTCCTTGCCTGCGCGAGCAAGACATCATTTCGGTAGAGCGAAAATAGCGTGCCCGCGACGCCAGCCACGCCCACCAGGGACCAGGCCAGCAAGTATGCTGCGCGAGCGATCCCCGACTCGGTCGCGTAGCGCCTACCGCTCGGCGCTGACGCGGAGGGAGCATAGCCAGATCTCGAATACGGGTGCTGAGTCGTCATTCAGCCGTTGTGCCAACTCGTTTCTTACCACAGCCTCCGCCTTCGGGCCCTCCCGCCAAGCGTCGGCGAGTGCCAGGCGCGGGGCGGGCGCTGTAATTTTCGGGGGCACTGGGGACTTCAGCCTACGTGCCGGAACCCCATGCCCGCCGAACGCGCCGCAGCGCCATCCGCGTCGAGCCGATCGCCTATCACCAAACAGCGAGTGGGTGGCACGCCGAGTGCTTCGGCCGCGCGCAGATAGCCATCGGGGTTCGGTTTGAGGCGGCGTGGACCGCGCTCTTCGCCGCTCGCAACCACCACCTCGAAGAGCTTGCTCAGCCCGAGCGCGGCAAGCTTGTGCGCCGCGGGGTAGTCACTTACTAAAGCCGTGCGCCCGCCGCGCGCGCGAAATTCACTGATCTCTTCGATCAAGCGCGAGCGGCGAAACCAGCGCAGATAGCGGGCGGGTCGTCGAATCATCCACTCGCGCACATCGCGCTCGAGCTCTTCCACTGGCACCGAGAGCGTGCTCGCGGCGCGGGTGAGTTGCAGCGCGAACGGGTCGCCCTCCGGGGCATTCGCGTCCGCTCGCAGCGCCTCATGCTCTTTCCTGAATTGGCGCAGGCGGCGGATCCTGGGCGCGCCCAACAGCGCGAGTTCGGCGGCCATCGCCAGCTTCACGCCTGGCGCCCAGTAAAGTGTGCCGTCTAGATCGGCAAGCCACGCTTCGTAGTTGGAACCCTGAGTCGAATCCATGCGAGCCATTGCGGACGGCAGCGAGCGCTACTCCTTCGCCCTCCCGAATATCTTCGAACCGGGTGGCACTGATTGAGTGAGCCACACGTTACCGCCAATCACCGAGCCTGCACCAATGACGGTTTCACCGCCCAGGATCGTGGCGCCGGCGTAGATGGTGACATTGTCCTCGATAGTCGGGTGGCGCTTTTGAGCGCGCGGATCGCAACAGTCGGCGCGGCGCGTGCTGAGCGCGCCGAGCGTCACACCTTGATAAATCTTGACGTTCGCGCCGAGCACGCTGGTTTCGCCCACCACCACGCCTGTGCCGTGATCGAGAAAGAAGCGGGGCCCGATGTGCGCACCGGGATGAATATCGACGCCCGTGCGCGAATGCGCGTATTCCGAGATGATGCGCGGAATGATCGGCACCTGCGCCAAGTGCAGCTCGTGCGCGATGCGATGAGCCGTAATCGCCTCAACCGCGGGGTAGCTGAACACGATTTCCTCGATGCTCTTCGCAGCGGGATCGCCCTCGAACGCGGCGGACAGGTCCTGACTCAGAGTGTGGCGGATTTCGGGGAGCTTGCGCAGCAGCCCAAGCACTGCTTCCTCGGCGTGACCTTCGCGCGCCGGGGCACCGTGGAACCGGTGCTCGTAGGACAGGACGCACTCAATCTGGGTGACGAGCGCCTCGTAAGCCGGATAGAGGTGCTCACTCAGCGCGAAGCGCAGGTTGGCTCGATCGAGGTCGCGCGTGCTGTAAAATCCTAGATAGATCGCAGGCCGGAGATGCTTGAAGGCCTCGACGACCGCTTGCTTGTTGGGGAGACGGGCGGCGTCGAGGTTGTTGATCTCGTCGGGCCCGTCATAACTTTTCGCGACCAAGTCGATGGTCGCTTCGAGCTCTCGATTGCGCAGGGCCATTTCACCGATCTTAGCGCCAAATCAGGCCATGCGGGACGATTCTGATTCGGTCGCCTCGAGCACCACGAACACGTTCAGTTCGTGGTGACAATCGCGCCGAGCGTCGCGCTGACCGCGGTGTCCGCCGGAGCGTCGTGCGTCGCCACGGGGAAGATCTGCTTGTCGCTGTGGTCGATGCGGCCGTCCAAGAACAGCACAAGCCGTTCGGCCGGGCTGTAGTCGAGCGTCGCGGTGAAGGTCATGAGGCGAACATCGTTGTTGCGAAAGCCCGTCGTGACGCCATCGGGATCGGCATAGTACTCGAAACGCCCGGCCGCACCGAAGTGCTCCGTGACCGCATAGCGCGCGCCAACCATCACCCCGTACCAGCTGCTGGTCTTGAACTCATTCGCGTTGGCGGTGCTGCGATCGGCGTCGAAGCCGAGGCTCGCGTTGAGCAGCAGCTTGAGTGCAGGCAAGGGCGTCGCCACCGCGGTCAGATCGAGGAAATGGCGGAGCCCTTTGGTGTTCGATGAACCGGCATCCACGACGCCGCTGCCGCCGGCGCTGTTCACTGACGCCACGCACCCGGTAGCGGGAGAGCGCACGGGATCGAAGCGGAACCCTGGGGCACACTGAACGAGACGCGAATCCGAATGCTCGGGCCCCATCATGTAGCCGAGTGCGAGCGTGAACATATCCTCGTCGCTCGCGGGCTCGACCGGCACACGGAAGGTACCTTGGAGCCCGAAGGTTTTGCCCGCGTTGTTGTCAATGGTGCGGTTCCAACCGTTCACCGCCAAGAACTTCAGGTTCAAGCTGCGGCTCGGGTCGACCCCAACGCGCAACCCGGTGTGGTACGCGGGCTGTCCAAGCCAATAGAGTACGCCGCGCGTGTAGTTGATGTTGTACTGCGAGTCCGCGACTTCGGCGCCGTAGGGCGTGTCGAACTTGCCGAGGTCGAGCGAGACGATGCCGGAGCCAGGCTTCCACGACACGAACGCCTGCTTCACGTTGGCGAGCCCAACCGACGAGTCGGTGTCACAAGTGTCCGCATCCGGACACGCGGCGCCGAGGCGTTGAGCGCCAGGCCCAAAACGCAGCTGCAGCGCGCCCCCCACCGGGGCCGCTTCCTTCTGGATGTCTAGCCCGACCCAGTTCAGGGCAAAGCCCGTGTGGTTGTCGTAAGCGCGCAGCGGATTCTGTCGCGTCTGGCCGGGCGCTTTCGGAAAGTTGAAGTCGACCGCGCCGTAGGCATCGGCAAACGCGCTGAACGTGATCGCGTCGTACCAGGCCGCACCTTCATTGGCGACAGGCACAGGGACAACGGCAGTAGGCGCCAAAGGCGTCGCCGCGGGAGGAGCGGCCGTGAACACGGGCGGCGGCGGCAGCGCCGGCAACTCGGCGGGCGCCGTGGTTGGAGCGGGCACTGTTGCGGCGGCGTCCCCAGCCGGAGCGGGAACGGGCGCGGGAGCGGCAGCAGGCGCTGGGCTCGGAGCGGGAACAACGGCGGCGGGAGTGACGGGCGCCGGCGGTGTCGCGGCCGGCACAGCGGGCGCCGGAACCTGGGCATTCGCGTTGAACGCACCAAAAAGCGCAGCGACCAGGGCCGAAGACGAAACCATGCGAGCACGTGCCGGCGTCATTCAATATCCTCCGCTCCGAAAAAAGACCGTCCCCCAACTACCACACGCTGCGACCCGCCCAAAGAAAAGCCGGCACTCCACGAATCCGGACAGGCACAAGCGCCTGTCGGGCGGCAGGCGGTATCGAACGGCACCCGGCTCGGGGGTTCGGCTCAGCTCTGGCCTTAAATGGCGGGCACTGCGGGTTTCTGGCCCGTAAGTCGCATGGCGCAGCCCGCGAATAGTTCTTCGCGCGTGACCTGGAAACCGGCGCGCTCGAAGGCGCCGAAGGCCGCCTCGCCCGCAGCGAACGCTTCTGTGTAACGCGCAAGCATGCGGTAGTTGTCGGGGTTGCCGAGAAAAATCTGACCGACTAACGGGATCACGTGGCGGAGGTAGAAGAAATAGATCCGGCGAAGCCAACGCGCACGCGGTGTCGCGATCTCGACGAACGAAAATGCGCCTCCTGGCTTTAGTAGCCGCCACACTTCTCCGGCGAGTTGCTCGAGCTGTCTCGCCGAGAACGTCTTTAGGCCAAAGGAGGCGACGACGCGATCCGCGACGCCATCGGGCAATCGAGTCGCAAGCGCATCACCTTCGACGAGCTCGATGTTCGGATCGCCAAGGCGCTCGAGCTGCTGTCGAGCGAGTCGGCACATCTCGGGCGACAGATCGTAGGCAACTAGGCGCCCGCTTCGCTGCATGCCGCGCCGCAGGAATCTCCAACACTCACCGCCCCCGCTCATCAGCTCGACGACGACCAGGCCTGGCGCGAGCCGAGCGCCAGCCACGGCGTGGCGCCGCCAACGCTTACAAAAGCCGAGTGACGCGACGTAATTCGTGACGCCGTAAGTCTTACTCATCTCGTCGAAAAGCGAGGTGACGACGCCCGGTTGGTAGATGTCGACGTCGCCGCTCACGGACCGCCTGCTCTGCGCCTGCCACTCATCAGAACCAACCGAGAGGGAACCCCAGCGACTAGTTTTGCTCCGCCACGAACACGTCGCTTCCGCCGGATCCGGGCGCGCTGAAGTACAAACGTTGGCAGTCCGCGCTCGGCACCGCGTTCTTGCGGTCGCCCAGGGATTCGACGTGCCCGAAGGCGGCGCTCTGGCGCCCGCGCCAAGCAACACGCTCGACACCATCTGCGTCATCCCAATAGAAGAGGGCGAGCGCGTCCGCCGAAAGCGCCGTCGGATGCCGAAATTGACCCGCGATCGCTTGCAGGGGCGACCCTGCGACAGGGGTTCCCCAAGGCCAAGCGTCCTCTGCGCCGAGCCGCGTCGCGGCGAAGATCGAGGACACACCGTCTGATCCCTCGTCGAGCGCGGAGTACAACAAGAGCAGGCCGTCGGCTCCAAACACGGGATCGGCGAAAGGTCCATTTGCGCGCTGTGCGCCGGGCGCCTCGTAGAGCGCGGTGAACGGCGCCTGATCGAGGACGCCGCTGAAAGCTGCGGCGCGCGTGGTGCGGTGCAGCTCACCAAATCCGCTGCCATCGCGGCGCACACCGAGCAACGTGAGCCCATCGGGGCTCAGCGTGGCTCCAGCGAAATAGTCAGCTCCGCCGTCGATCGGCGTCGCGCTCCCGAACGCCGCGGACCGGGAAGGCCGCTCGGCGAGGCGTAGTTCCTCCCCGGCGAACCACAGGATGCTGAGCTCGTCCGGAGTGACGCTCAGCAGCAAATCGTCGACTGCTGTGGACAGCGTGAGTCGGGTGGGTGCTCCCCAGACCGCAGCGGTCTTGCAGATCGACGGCAACGGCGCCTCCGGGGCGCCACCTTGTCCGCCCTCGGCAGCTCCCCCGGCACCTGCCATCGCAGCCTGCGCACCCCCGCTGGCGAGGCCTGAAGACCCAGCGCTCGACACTGAAGACCGGCCGACACTTGCGCCGCCGGTGCCGCTGCGTCCACCGCTCGGAGTCAAGGGTGCCGCCGTGTCGCGGCGACCTCCGTTGCAGGAAAAGGCTACGCCGCACGCCACCAACGACACCAGCCAAACGCGCGATGGCATGAGGCTACTCCGCCGCAACGCAGTCGTAACGCTGAACCCAATCGTACAAGACCGGAGCCGTGAAGCGGTCGTCCGACGGGCGAAAGTCCATCCGAATCAGGAGGTACGCACCGGAAGCGACGCCGGCGTTGGTCAGCAAATCGCCCACGTTCGCGACCAAGGCTGCCGCAGGCGGTGGGTTTTCATTGGTGGAATCGCTCTGTCCGACCGCGATGCGGTCCGTGCCGGAAAAGTCTGTCGTGGGCGACACATGCGCCGAAAACACGATGCGCGTGCTGCTCGGTGCATCCGCGTGCCACTCGAAATTGCCCCAGCGAACCTTGTAGCCCTCGCTGCAGTTCGCCGCGAAGACGCGTTCGAAAACCGCAGGTTCGTGGAACGGCGCGGCGCTGCACACGCCCGCCACGCACGGCGTGTTGCCGCAACAGTCCGCGCTCGTGGTGCAAGCGTCGCCCACGGCAATGCATGACGTCACTGCCTCGCAGCTGCGTGATGGCGGATCCGTGTCCGTGTTCAGACGGCAGGCTCGGCTAGGCGCGGCGCCGGTACCATCGCAGCAATCCGCATTGACGCTGCACGCCTCGTGCTCGCCCCGGCACGGAGTCGGCACCACGAAACCACGCTCGTTGATGTAGTGGCGACCGTAGGGTGCGCTCGTGGCAGCGGACAAGATCGAACGCATATTCTGCCCCGTCACCAAGAAGGCCGGATGACTGCGATCGATCGCGCCGGCAGGCGAGTCGTCGAGCGCCGCCATCCAAAGCAGCGAGGTCGCGCAACTGAAGTGCGTTCCCACTGCGTTCAGCTGATTTCCATAAGCGCGCGTACTCGTGAAAATCACCCAACGATACCCGGCCGCCGCAAAGGGCAACACCGTCGGTTGAAACGCCTTGCCGTCGTCGGCGGCGAATGCCACGGGGTCCTGCGTAGCGAGCCCACCGTTCAGATAGCCGAGGTCCGTCTTGCGCAGCGACACGCTGTCGACCGACTGCAGGCGGCCGGGCCAGTACCCGCGCGCAGTGGGCGCACCGTTGCCGTAGCCAAGCTGCGTGGGGTCGCCCAACTGAAAGCAAGCGCGCTCGACGTCGCTGTCGATGGAGACCGCGCTCGTGCTCGCGCTGCAGTCGGGGCCCGTACACATGCCTGCGTAGGCTTCCCAAGGACAGAATTCATCCGGCGAGGTCTCGACGAACACGACACTACGGCTGTCGGGCTCGAAGAACGGCCACTTCATGACCATTCCGTTCGACCCCGCCGAGTAAGTGTTGATGAGGCGGCGTTTGCCCGAGAACGGCTGCGCCCGACGCGCGTCGAAGTTCAGCAACGAGAGCCCACGTCGCCAGCCGGTCGCTGCGCCGACGCCCGCGATGTCCGAGTCGCCGTTGACGTAGACGAGCGCCTTCCCGTCGGGCGAAAACACAGGGTACATCATGGTTGGCAGCGTGCTCGGCGTACCGCCCTGGTCGTATTTCGTACCCTCGTCGAGCGCCGTGTCCTCCACGAAGGAGAGCGCGCTGACGTTGAGCGAGATCGGACCCGTGGTGTTGAGCACGAAGGTCTTTCCGCCAAAGCGCGTGCCTTGATTGACACGCACGCGCATCAGCGGGCAAACCTCAGGGTCGGCGTCCGCTTCCGAGCGACGCCGCAGCTGCCAAGGATCCGCATTGCCGTCGACCAGGAAATAGAGCCCGTTATTGGCCGCGTTGATGCCGACCTCGTCCTTGACGAGGATGCTCATGCCCGATTCGACGGGCACGAAGTCAATCCACGCACTATCGAAGGCACCGGCGTGGCTGAGAACCATCACTCCGTCAGCTCCGACGCTCGCCGTGTAGCCCGCGGGCAGCGTGCTGCTGGTAGCTGCCATCGCCGTCGTGTGCAGAGACAACTGGAGCGGCGTGACGCCCGGCGTGACCGCGGCGGACGTCGCAGAATGAAAGTATTTGCCCGCATTGGTAGTGCCGGCTTCGACGCGAAACCGCGCACCAAAGCCCGGCTCGCCGGGATCGTCGTTGTCCCAGCGGCGCGTGAGCTGCCACGCGCCGCTCGCGCCACCCGGACTCGTCACTTCGTAGACGCCGTTTTGCGCCAGAGCAGACTCGTCCTTGACGAGCACCGAGTCGCCCTGCCCGAGCGCGACGCCATCGACGATCAACGCCACGCTCGTGGAGCCGGTCAAAGTCGTCGCGGTAGCGGAATGAGCCGGGAGCGGGCCACTCGACGCGTAGCCCACGTTCTTTTGATACTCGTCCGTGTCGAGCAAGAAGTAGCGTTTGCCGCCAGCGTCATAGCCAGCATCCTGGATATTTCCCTGACCCAGATGCACGTCGTGCCGCGAATTACCCCAGAAGTTCGGGCCTTGAAGCGCAAAGCGCCCATCGGGTGTCAACGCGGCGTAGGACAGCCCGCGCGATTGCTCGCGTGACGGCGCGGTATAGAGATCGCCGCGGTTGCTCGTCCACGAATAGGTGGGGGCGTCCGCGTAGGTCACGAGCGCGGGCCGATTTTGGTAGGACCCGATGTTCGCGATGGTCTGTACGCCAGCGCTGCTGTAGTCGGAGGCGACGAAGGTCGTGCCGTCGGCCGAAATCGAGTGACAGACGGGGCACTTTGCGGTGTTCGCTTGGTCCGTGAACGGGTTGGATGGCCCGGCGCTGGTGTTGCTCAGGTCCAACGTTTGAACGCTGGTGGCTTGGGCGACGTTCTTTACTTGCGTGCAGTTGCCGACAGGGCACACCGGGCCCGTGTTCGCGTCGCAGTTGCCACCCGTGCATCCGTTGTTCACGGACGTCTTGTAAGCCGCGTTCGTGACATCGAGGTCGGGCTGTGCCCCGTCTCTCGTGGCGCCACAGATGCTTGACGTCGAGCGATTGAAGTCATCGCGAAAACGGCGGGTATATTGCGTGTAGTAGACGGTTCCCCGTACGGCATCGCTCGCCAGCGTGAGCGGGATGCTCGGCATGGGCGCCATCACGGAGCCGCCTGCACGCCGGCGCTGCACGATGATCTCGCCCGTTTGACCAGCTGCCGATCGCGAGAAGCCATCCCAGACCTCCGCGTCAATGTCGGCCGCCGGCTGCGAAGGGTCGATACTTCCACGCTTCGGATCCTTGCCGCCCGTCGGCGCGTAGATCCGCGACCAGCGGAACGTCGGAGTCGCGGCGCCTTGCGGAAAGCTCAGGCTGAGCTTCACGCAATCCGCGTCTCTACCGCCCGTACTCCACTGCACGAGCGGCGCGCCGATGCCAGGCGGATACACCACTGGGCGCGCTGGCACGGCGTACGGGTAGAGCGTGGTTCCTGGATCGACTCCGCCAGCCGGTGCCGCGTCGAACGCGCTTGCCGCCGCTTCGCAGCCCGGATCCACGACCGTCGTGTCGACCACGACGTTGACACTGGCGGTCGCTGTCCCGCTCGTGCTGGCGGCCGTCACCGTGAGCGTTCTGGTAACGCCCGTCAGCAGCGTCAACACGCCATTCGGGGTAATGTGGGCCACGTCAGAGTCGGCCGCCGCCAGCACCCAAGAAGGATCGATCGCCGGCCCACCCGCGCCGCAGGTCGCCGTAAAATTGACGGAGTCTGGCGTGGAGGTCAGCGGCGCGAACCCGGTCACGCGAAGCGTCGCGCTGGACGGCGAAATCACGATGTCGGTGCAGGCGCTACCGCCTTGATGTCCCGAGAGCGTAAGCCCCCCGTCGTCGTTCGTGAAATCCGGGCCAGCATCGAGGTTCGTCGAAGTGTCGACGAACTTGCTGCACGAAGGATCACACGCGTCGTTACAGGACACACCGGCGTCCGCCAAATCTTGAAGCCGCAATCCCGCGGAGGCGGGCGCTGGCGCGAACTTCTTCACTTGTCGGTCGTTCGAGCAGATCCCCCAAACGCCAGCCGTGCAGCTGCGTTGCCCCTCCAGACACACCACGGCGTCGCCCTGTCGAGAGAGCGTAGACCCGCAAGCGGCGACCGCGCCCTCGTTCGAGCACGCGCAGCCTTCGGCCACTTTCGAACATCCGGAACTAGACAGAGTCGGGGAGCCGGTTGCCCCTGCCGCGCCTGCCGCAGGCGGCCGCGCGCGATTGTCTCCGCAGGAGACCAGCAGGACGCCGGCAACGGCGAGCACGAGCGTGAGCCACGCCCACGACGAAACCCCGCTCGTGGTCCGAGCCGATCTCGTCGCCCCGTTCACTGTCGACATGACGACCCGCCCCCCTGCGCTTTCTGTGCCGCGCTGAAAGGCTCGCCCGTGGCGCACTGCCGCCGTGCACCCGCACCTCGTCGATGGGTGAGAGGCGCGTCACAAAGGTGGGCAAACAGGGGTATCACTGCGCCGCAGTATGCCGCGGGCGCCTCCCGGGAACGAGCGTCTCGATATCGCAACATTTGCAGTGCAGCGCACTGTTTGCGTAGCCCGGCCAGGCCCCGGCCCTCGGGGAACCGGAGCTCAGAGAGATACGCCGGATCTGCTCAATCGGAGCCGGATCGGCCGGGTCGCGTGGCCAGGCGCTTGCGATCGAACAGCCGGATGCGCCGCACCAATAGGTCCAATAGGAAGGCAACTAGCGAGAGTTGTACGAAACGTCCGTACAGCTCCGCCTGCTTCACAATCTGCTCACCCTGCGGGTCGAAGAGACGAGACGCCGGCACGTCGAGCTCGCCCCCCGCGGCTCGCACGGCGCGGCTGAGCCGCTCGAGATCGGGTTCGAAGCTCGCATACTCCCGAGGGTAGGGATTCGAGACGTGCGCAAAGGACACGCCGATCGGGCGCAAGGAGCCGTCCGTATCGCGCCGCGCGTGATCCGCCTGAAGCAAGAACGACCCGTAACCGTCGAGGTCGAACTCGGCCAGATATCGCCCCGGCGCCACCTGCTGCATGCGAACCTCTCGGGGAGCTGCCTTGGCCCCGACCCGGCGCACGACCACCTTCGACACCCAATTGTTGTCGAAGCGTTCGTCGGCGCTGAACGCGTCGACCGTGGCGCGCACATGGGAGCCGTCGACCTCCGTCTTCATGTCCACCTCGTGGCGGCGCTTGACGCGCATGTGCTCACGCACGAGCTGTCCCCAAAATCTCCCGAAGCTCGGCCAGCGCAGCCACTCGACGGCCCAGCCGTTTTTCACGTCGCTGGTCCAAGCGAGCGCGGATCCGAGCCCCGCACGCCAGCGCGCCAAAATCGGCTCGCCGCGGTCGCTCTGCAAGATCAGCTGCGCTGGCGTCGGCTTCATGTCGGTCGACACATAGCCGTGCAGCAACGGCGCGCTCGACATCGAAATCCCCTTCAAAAAATCCGCCGTGCCGACTTGCTCGACCGGAAACCACTCCTCGACGGCGGCTTGCTTGGCGACGAGCTCGGTTTCGCGCGTGAAGATCTTGGGCAAGCTGTTGGGGTCGGGCACCGCATGAAAACGCCCGCCACCGCCGTCGGCGATTGAGCGTAGCAAATCGGCGTTCACGTCGGCGCCGAGCCCGACCGTGGTCACGCTGATCGACTCCGCGATCATGGCTTGCACGAGCTCGCGAATGCCTTGCGCCGGCGACACGCCGTCTGTCAGCAAAATCACGTGCTTTTTGCGCGCCTGCACCACCGAAAGATCCTGATACGCCATATCGAGCGCCGGGAAGATGTCAGTGCCGCCGTTCGGCTGAATCCGCGCGATGTCGCCCTGGATCCGGCTTCGATAGCGCACCGGCTGCAGCTTGACGTAGCGCTGCGGCTCCGAGTCGAAGGCGATCACCTCGACCAGGTCGTCACCCTGTAGCGTGCTTACGGTCGCGGAGCAGGCCGCCTTGGCCATCTCGATGTTGAGCCCTGTCATCGAACCGGAGCGGTCGATGACCAACGCCATCGCGACGCCGGGCATCTCCTTACGGTGCTCGGTGTCCATGCGCACGGGCAGCAAGCGCTCCATCGTAGAGTGCGCCCAGCCGCCCAAGCCGTAACCCGCTGGTCCACCCGCGAACAGCAATCCGCCGCCCAAATCCCGCACGTATCGCTCGACGAGCTCCTCGGCGCCCGCGCCGAACGCCTCGCGTGCGACGTCGGAGACGATCACGAAATCGAAGCGCTCGAGCTCGCCGAGGCTACCAGGAAACGCGCTCGGACCGCGCACGTCGACGTCGAACTGCTGGGCGCTGAGCGCATTCGAAAGGTAGTGCGCGTGCTCGGGATGACCGTCGATATAAAGCACGAGCGGCCGACTCGGAACTTCCAGCGTCGCCCGGTAGGCATTGTTCTCTTTGAACTTGTCAGGGCTACTCGGCTCGAACTCGAGCGCATAGGTGACGTCGCCGCCCACACGCACCACGCTCTTGAATTCGACCTCGTTCCGACCCGGCCGCAGCTTGACGTCCCGTACGCCGTCGAGCCCGTTCAGCGCTTCGCCCTGAAAGAGGCGCAGTCGCCCTTGGCTCTCGCGACTCGCGTAAAGCTCAGCGGTGATCGTGAAGGTCTGCCCGATGTCGACCTTTTCGGGTAGCGCCAGGCGCACCACGCTCACTTCGGCGGGCGGGGGCCGCCGAAAGGGAATCGCCGAGAGGCGCACGCCGAAACTACGCGCCCGATTGGCCTCGGCCAACAGATCGCCCTCGGTCTCCACGCCATCGGTCAGCAAGAGCTCGCGCTTGATGTACCCCGGCGGAAACAGACCGTAGGCGAGCTCGAGGGCTGCTTGGATGTTGGTGTTGGCTCCGGAATCGGCCTTCGCGGAGGCGCTGGCACGGTGCCGCAGCTCGCCGAGCGCGGGCACCCGGAGCGTGTCGCCAGGCGAAAGCTCCACCACGCGCGGCCGCGCCGCGAATGTCACGAGCCGCACGAGGTCGTCCTTGCGCTTGGCCCTGATCGCCTTCTGAATCTCGGTCCGCGCGTCGCTAAGCGACTCGTCAGTGACCGAATCGCTGACGTCGAGCAAGACCACCGTGCAAACCTGGGTGGTCACCTCCGAACGCACCGGATTGGCGAGCGCAAGGCCCAGAAGCCCCAGGAAAGATAGGCGCAGCAAGAGCGATAGACCGCGTTGTAGGGGCGGCAAATCTGCGAGCGATCGCCCCAACGCGAAGATCAAGAGCGGCAGCACCAGCAGCACGCCGAGCGCGCCGGGGCTCGTGAGCTCGAAGGTGTGACCGTCCTTCACGAAGCGAAACGTTCCGCTCGGCGCGAGCCAGACGTAGCGGTGGTAGGCAAACGTGAGGCCGAGCGCAAGCGCGACCAACGAGGCAACCCATGCGGCGCGTCGCAACCCGGGGCTCATACCGTGAGTCTCCGGTGGTAGGTGAACCACTCGATCACGGAGACCACCAACACGCCGATCAGCAGGTACGCCCAGAAGCGCCGACGCACGCCGGGCGTACCGGCGCTCGCTAACGCCGCGGGCTTGCCGTCGAAGCTCAGCTTCGGGACTGGCTTGATCTGACTCTCCTCCGGATCGCCCAAGTTGGCTGCGAATTCGTGGTCACTCGCGTCCACGCCCGGCACGCGCAACCGGTAAAAGCCCGCCACACTGCCGAAGTAGGCCGCGCGTCCTTCCTTGACCGGCACGGTCACGCGCTCACCGCGCGGGGTCGTGAGCTCGGCCGACTCTGCACCGCTCGGGGCGGGAATGCGCCAACTGCGTCCAGTCTGATAGGACGAAAGGTAGCTCGTATCCTCAGACACGAACGCATCGATCACGCCGAGCGTGAACAGCGGCCAGGCCGGACGTAACACGAAGTCGCTGTCGCGCGGATCGAAGCCGAGCACCACGAAGCGCCGACCCTCGCGGAGGCCCGTGACCAACACCGGTCCGAGATCACTCTCGGCCAAGACCTCGTCGCCCTTTTCAGGCACGAGGCGATTGCCGTGCGCCACTTGGACGTCCCCGAGCGCCAAGAACTTCAGAATCGAATTCTTGCGGTTCCAGCGGTCGAAACCGAAATCCTTGATGGGTTTCTCGAACTTGAGCGGGCTGCCGAGCGCGGGCGGATTCAGATAGAGCGCCGAGCCCGTGTTCTCCGAAAGGCGCGGCGCGACGTTGTCGAAGATGGTGACGTCGAAGCGCTCTTTCGGGGGGTAGAGCGCAGGCTCGACGTAGGTGACATCGAGGTACTCGTCGAGCAGCAACGCCGCCTCGAGATAGGTGTTCCCCGAGGTCACCACCAGCACGCGCGCGCGCCGACGTTCTGGCATCAGCGCGTAGGCGCGATCGTCTGCCGGCAAATCGTCGGGCTTACCACCAGCCAGGCGCACGCGCGCTTCCAGGCGGCGGCTGGCGCCGGCGATGTCGGTGTAAAAGCGCGGAAAGCGCTCTTTCGAACCCAAGCGAAGCCGCGTCACGTCGATCACCGCGCCGTCACCGTACAAGGTGACCTCGGCGTCCGCCGGTTGCTCGTTGGTGTTGGTGACCTCGAGCATCACCTCGACGCGCGACTTGTCGAGCGGATAGCGCCGCGCCGCGAACTCGGTGATGGCCACGTTTCGGTCACCACTGCCGACTGGCAACACCTGAATCGGAATCGGGACCGGGCCGCTCGGCAGCGCGAGCGCGCCGTCGGTGGCAAGCACCACGGAAGGCTC